>JAJIYL010000061.1 GCA_020881195.1 Rickettsia endosymbiont of Pseudomimeciton antennatum
TGCAACAATTGTTTTACCATTTTTATCTACACCGTGAATTTGAAAAATTCTTTTTGCAATATCTATACCAATTGTGGTAACTTCCATATGGGTCTCCTTATTGTTGTTTAGGATTCATTTCCTATCCTAGAAGATTAGCATCTGCTTCTCATTCTGTATATAGGGTAGGTCCATACCATTATTTCTAATCACTTTCCTGGATTGCTTCGTCGACCTAACTCGCTCCTCGCTAATAGACATCTTGTACTTATAACCTTTTTTCCGTGAACACTCACATTCAATAGACTTCTTCGGAAACTCGCTTATGCTGAGGAATTTGTAGGAGACACGGAACGCAAAACCGCAGCGTACATAGATGTACGTAAGGATTTGAGTACCGGCTCGACGCACAAATTACCAGCAGAAGTAGAGTTTCCGAAGAAGTCTAATCTACAACTGTAGTGCTAGGAGGATAGTACCCACAACTGTAGTACTAGGACAAAAGAAAATTCTGAAATATTATTTTAGTTTTAATCAAATAACTTATTTACATAGTACAAAGATATAGCTATTTTGTTGACAAAGCCTCTGTGGTGGAATGGTAGACACGGTAGACTCAAAATCTACAGCTCAAAAGGCGTGCTGGTTCAAGTCCGGTCAGAGGTACCAATAAATAACTCTCAAAATCTATGCTAAATAATAATTTTTAAAATAATCTTGTATAATCCCTGATGTTTCGTGTATAAATTAAGTTTAAAAAACTTGTAATCTTTATATGAAATTAGCAAAATTATTATTTTATACAATCACTACCTGCTCGGTTCTATCTAGTTGTGCAAATAAGAAGATGGATGAAGACTTAATTGTGCCAGCTCCTGAACTATACAATAACGGTCTTGTCTTACTGGAAAAGCAGAAATATTCGAAGGCTGCCGAAGAATTCTCAAGAATTTTTTATCAAGACCCTGGTAATAAAATGACTCCTCAAGCTGAGTTAATGCAGTCATATTCTTTATTTTTAGCAGGTCAGTATGAGGAAGCGATAGATGTACTGGATAATTTTATTAAGCTTCACCCAATGCACGAAGATATTGCATATGCCTATTACCTGAAGGCACTATCCTATTATATGCAAATATCGAATGTACAACTTGATCAATCAAGGACCTTTTTAGCTAAGAAAAGTTTTGAAGATGTTACAACACTTTTCCCAAAAACAAAATATTCAATTGATGCAGCTTTAAAAATTGATCTAGTAAATGATCATTTAGCAGGTAAAGAAATGGACGTAGGTCGTTATTATCTCAAACAAAATAACCCTATAGCTGCTATTAATAGATTCCAGCTTATTGTCGATAATTACCAAACTACATCACATATACCAGAAGCACTTTATCGCTTAGTGGAAAGTTATTTAATGCTAGGGCTTAGCAATGAAGCAAAGAAATATGCCGCGGTACTCGGTCATAACTATCCGGACAGTACTTGGTATAAATATTGTTACTTACTAATTAATAACTCTTTAAAAGAATGAAATATAATGTTACAAAGTCTTTCGGTTAAGAATTTTATTCTGATAGACGAATTGGAAATAGAGTTTGAAAAGGGGCTATGTGTAATTACTGGAGAAACTGGGGCTGGTAAGTCTGTCTTGCTAGATGCAATCTTGTTCTCTTTAGGTAACAAATTTTCTGATAATGTAATAAAACATGGGTGCGATTATTGTTCGGTTGCTACGACATTCACTCTCAATAATGATTTAAAAAAGCTTTTGCAACAATTTAATATTGAGTATGACCAAGAGTTACTAATAAAACGCATCCAAAAATCTAACAACCGCAAAAAATTTCTTATCAATGATCAAGTAGTGACGGTAAATACCTTGCAACAAGTAGCAGATTATTTATTTGAACTTCATGGGCAAAACAGTCATACTTCCCTTCTTACTCCTTCCTCTCATATTAACATTCTAGACGATTATGGAGAGCTGCTAAATTTAAGAGCTGAATTATCAAAGCATTTCGATATTTTACAGGCAACTACTAAAGAAATCAATAAAGTTACCAGAGATAAAAATACTATAGAACAAGAAATAGATTATTTAACTTTTGTAACCAAGGAATTAAAAACTCTTGATTATCAAGCAGGAGAAGAAGAAAAACTTGTTACTATAAGACGTAGTTTACAAAATCGTGATAAAGAAATACAAGTAACTCAAGATATATTATCACATCTTGAATCCCCTGAAATTAATAAATCAATTAATAATGCTCAACGATTGATAAACCGTAACTTACGGCAAAATGAGGAATTTGCCTCTATTTCATTAAATTTAGATGATTGCTATAATAGCCTAGAAGAAGCACGTATAAAATTACAGAGCATTATTAATAACTTTGATAGAAATGAATTTAACTTAGATGAAGTAGAAGAAAGGCTATTTAAAATCCGTGATATAGCACGAAAATATAATATTTCTTGCGATAAAATACCTGAATTTCTTGATAATTCTAACCAACAATTAAATATTCTTAAGAATAAAATCAATAATGTTAAAACATTAGATATTAATGAGCAAGCAGAATATAAAAAATATTTTGAGCTAGCTGAAACTTTATCATATAAGCGTTCTATTAGTGCAAAGAACCTGGAGCTAGCTGTACAAAGAGAGCTTGAACAACTTAAAATGGAAAAGGCAATTTTTAAAGTAGAAATAGTACCTAAAAATAATCCTGCTAACAACCAAGCTAATAGTAAAAATTTTGCAGAACTAAACATGAGCGAGGAGTTTTTAGAAGAAATTAACCAAAAACCGGAAAGCAGAACTAATCAGATGCTGTTATGTAAGATGTCTGATGGTATTGATAATATACGTTTCGTTGCCTCAACAAATCCAGGCATGCAACTTGCACCTATTGATAAAATTGCTTCTGGTGGCGAATTATCAAGGTTTATGTTAGCCATAAAAACCTGTCTTTTTGATAAATCACTCAAAGACACTATTATTTTTGATGAAATAGATACAGGAATTGGTGGTATCGTGGCCGATAAAGTAGGAGAAAAACTTAAAAAACTTAGCTCTGTTGCCCAAGTGATAGTCATTACTCACCAACCTCAAGTAGCAGGCAAGGCGGATCAGCATATTATTGTCAATAAACTACAATTGGATAAAACCACTACAATTACTGTAAAAAGCCTAAATCTCCAGGAGAGACAAGCTGAACTTGCTCGCATGATCTCAGGAAAATCCATCACCGATGCGAGCTTAAAAGCAGCTAAAGAATTGCTTAAGCCTTAGGAGGTTTCCTGCAATAACTAAAGTAATTCTATATTTGGCTCTTTTTGGCTGCGAATAAACATGATTTTCTTGAAATAGGTACACTATTCCTTCAAAAATCATACTTATTCTCGCCAAAAAATAGCTCAAAATATAATTAATTAGTTATCGCAGGAAACCTCCTAGGTGATGCACACAAGTGAGTGTTCACGAAAAAAAGTTAAAGTACAAAACGTCATTGCGAGGAGCCGCTTTGCGGCGACGCGGCAATCCACTCGCCAAGCGTCATTGCGAGGAGGCGTAAGCCTCCGAAGCAATCCAGGAAAGTGAGCGTTACAGAAAAAAAATTAACATACAAGACGTCATGGCTCAGAGCTGCTTTGCGGCGACGCGGCAATCCACTCGCCAAGCGTCTATTAGCGAGACCACGTAGTGGTCGTGGCAATCCATTATTTTTGTTGGATTGCTTCGCCACTAAAGTAGCTCCTCGCTAATAGACGCTTGACGATCAGATTTTTTTATTCATCACAAGAAAATAGTAAAAATATGGTACTATGACCTTATCTTAAGCAACCGCATTTTTCTTATTTACTTTTTTAGTATTTACTTGCAGTTTTTCTTTAATTCTAGCTGCTTTACCACTTAGATTTCTTAGGTAATAGAGTTTAGCACGACGTACTACACCATATTTTACAACTTCAATCGAATGTACCATTGGTGAGAAAATCATAAATCTTCTTTCTACACCTTCACCATGGCTGACCTTACGAACTACACAAGAAGAGGCAACTCCACTATTCCTTCTAGCAATTACCACACCTTCATATGCTTGCAGTCTCTCTAACAATTTTTCTTTGCCATCTTTCTCAACTGTTCGGTCAATTATCTTTACAGTAACCTTTACAGTATCTCCTACCTTAAAATCAGGGATCTTTTTATTTTCCGTTAGTTTCACAATTTGCTGTTGTTCAAATTGTTCAATAATATTCATCGCTTTAAACTCCTATAAATTTTAATAAATCCGGTCTACGTTTTTTAGTAATCTCCATAGACTGATTACTTTTCCAATCTCTAATTAACTGATGATTACCAGACAACAAAACACTCGGAACTTCTCTGTCTTTCCATTTTACCGGTCTTGTATATAAGGGGCATTCAAGTAACCCGGCAAACTCGCCATTTCTCTCAAAAGACTCTGATTGCAATGTATCTTGATTTACTAATACATTCGGAAGTAATCTAATCAAGCAATCAAGAATAGCCAGAGCTGCCACCTCGCCACCAGATAAAATATAATCCCCTATACTAATTTCTCTAACATTATACTCTTCAATTATACGTTCGTCAATCCCTTCAAATCGACCACATAAAATTATTATTTGTTTTTCTTGTATAATTTCATGAGCAATATTTTGGTTAAATAGCTTTCCCCTTGGTGATGGATAATATATTGGGCCATTAGGGTTTGAAGACAACACATTATCTAGACAACTGCCAAGCACATCTGGACGCATTATTAGCCCGCTACCACCACCATAAGCCTCATCGTCAACATTTTTATGCTTAGTTAACCCGAAATCTTTTATATTAACCACATTATAAGACCAAATACCTTTTTTTAAGGCTTGACCTGCAAGGGAATATTGTAAAGACCCAGGAAACATCTCTGGAAATATGGTTAATATTGATGCGTGTAATGCAGGCATTTTATAAATATGATGAATTTTTAAAACAAAAAAATTGATTTGACTTGTATTATAGTCTATATAATTAAACAATATCAATCTACTAATACTTAGTACTAGTGCTTAATTTTTATCATTTGTTCGGGGCATAGCGCAGTCTGGTAGCGCATCTGCTTTGGGAGCAGAGGGTCGGGAGTTCAAATCTCTCTGCCCCGACCATATACTTATTACCCTTCCAGGGATTCTATAATTTCATAAAGCAATCCATATGCTCCCTATATGCTCCTTACGAGTTAGGAAATAAGGAGTATATTTGCTCTCAACCCCTCTTTAGTACTGGTGTTCAGCTGGAGGGATTATGCAACAAATAGTCAACTCTTCCTCCATCCCTACCGATATTGGTGCTAATAATACTGACAATGATACTATTGTCTATAATTTTGTTGGTAATTTTGTGCCACCTGAGTGGTTTGATCTTAGAACTAGTTGTGGTAAGATTTTAAGTAAAACTGCCCGTCAACTGCTGTCTTTAATAGTGTTTCGTTTGCAAGTTTATCATGATAACAACATCGATGAACTACAAGAAAGTTATTATTTTTTCGAACAAGAACTTAAACTATGTCAAAGACGTATTAGGCAATGTATGCTTGAATTACAAGATGGTGGCTTTATTCATCTTTATCTAGCCACAATAGTCAAACATAAAATCAAATGTCGTAATACCCCATGCATAAAATTGGCAAAAAATTTTCAGCATTACACGAAAAAATTTTTTGGTAAAAGCGAAGATAATTTCGGCTCAACTCGAAAAAATTTTCAACCAGACAATATTATAGATAATAATAATAAATATAATAAATCTAGATCTAGCGAATCGGTTGTTTTAAAAAATGTTGTTGATAAAGATGATCCAGGGTTGGATTACACCCAAAACCAGCTGCAAGAGAAAAGCTTGCAGCCTGAAGAGATGCAAATAGAAGAGAGAATAGATGAAGCTAAGGATATTGTTGAAGGTGCTGTACTAGGTGCAGTACCGCTCTGCACAGCCTTAACAAAACTTACAGAAAAGTTTTTTGTAACAACTGAATTGGTAACATCAAATTCCTCTAAGGCGAAAGTATCAGATAACAGTAAGCCTGATAATAATAAGGGCTGGTTCAAGAGAAAGAAATTAGTTGATTTTTATCCACTAATAGAGGAAGACGCTGATTTACTCCAGTTGAGATCAAACCGAGAATTTAACTTAGCTTTTATTAATAAACTATTGCTAAAACTAGCGGAGCAATACCCTAATCATCATTTTTGTAACAAAAAAGTGGTATTGAACTATATGGCTAAAACTTTAGCATATGAATTGCGGGATAGTAGCAAAGTTAATCACGATAATTTTCAGTTTAAATCTAACGATGAAAATACACTTAAAAAGCGATATTTAAAAAAGATTAAGAATAGTACAAATACCGGCAGGCATGCCAAATTAAAGCGTAAGTTAGCAGGAGTTTTTGACCATGATATTGCCTATGAGTTATTAACTAGTTGTGCATTTGGTTCAGTAATGCAAGATGAACAATATCAGATAAAGCTGTTAAAGGATATTTCTTTGTCAGAACATATTAAAGCTAAGATATTAGAACAAGTACAAGCAGTATATGGTCATAAGGTAAAGCAGTTACAAATCATACCATTTACCCCCACTATGATGGCAAAACAACAAGCCAAAAGAGAAAAAGTACTTGCAGATGGGGAGAAACCTTACATGCCAGAGCTAAGTCCTGACTTAGTATGGGACAGGATCAGACGATCCCTAATAGCAAGTTACGGGGTTACTGTGGATCAAGTAATATTTAGTAAACTGACAGTAATAGAGGAAGATCGTATCAACAAGAGAGTAATTCTTAAACCACAGACAGATTTTATTATTTATATGATAACTCGCAGTTATAGAAATATCCTAGAATCAGCTTTTCAAGCAGAAGGCTTTACTTATGAGCTACTTGCGGTAGATAGAAGTAATTAGTCAATAATTAGTAATAATCACTTCATAAGAGATTTTTCTTTGTTGCGATATGGAATATTTAATATCTACAGTACGGATATTAAAGTCTTTGTATATATCTCTTATAAAATCAGTATCGCTATTAGAAATCATCGTTTTTACACCTTTACTGCCTAGTTCTTTAACAAAGTCCCTAAGTCTGATTTGTTCACTTTGGTCAAATGGTAACATAGTATAGAATTTCTCGCCTGATTGATGATATGGTGGATCGAAATAAACAAAATCATTTTTCTGTGGTTCAATAAAGGAAAAATCCATGGCGTAAATGGATGTATCCATTAAAAAACTGCTACATTGTTTTAGCTTTTCATCAATGTCAGATGTGCCATATTTTTTAGTAGAAAAACATAGTGCCAACTTCCCATCTTTCTTTAGTCGATATATGCTTTTAAAAGCGTACCTAGTGAGATATATGAACCTTGCGGTGATTTTGTTGGGATCGTTGGTATTATTATTTCTAACTTGGTAGTAATATTCTTTTGAATGATTTTCTTTATGTTCCTTCAGTAATTTACTCACTGTAGTTGGATCTTTTTTAACACTATTATAGCTAGTAACTAAATCAAGATTAATATCAGACAAAAAGCATTTGTTGAACATGGGTCTTACTTGAAAAAATAGTGCACCTCCACCAAGGAATGGCTCGTAATAATTATTTAATCCTGAGGGGATATGTTCAATTAATTTATCAGTAATTTTTCTTTTACCACCGACCCAGTGTAAAAATGGTTGTGGTTTATTGGTAACGGATAACATAGCATTACTAGTTAAATATCTTAATGACAAATTATACTATAAAATAAACTGTAATGCCAGGTGAAAGTGCTATATTTAAGAGGTTTATGCTATTTTTTCTGATACGATTGATATTTTTGATGTCTCTTTTATACAGCTTTTTAGATATATTGGCAGAAATTTGTGCAAAATAGTGAAGAATGCTCTGTACTCCTCAGAAAAAGGGTGATAAGTGTGGTGGTGATCCTATATCAATCTAGGATCAAGCACAGAGGTTAAGTCGTTAAGTTCAGCCTTGCAGTTTAACCTCTATGCCCCCATTTTTGTAATCAAAAACAGCAGAGGTATAGTATGACAAATAATGTTAAGAATCAACAAGAAGATGTAAATGAAATCGATAATATTAAGCAAAATCTTACAGGACAAGGCTGGTATGTTACATTAGCTCCAACATTTGCTACATTAATACCAGCATCTGACCAAAGCACAAATATAATGAACTCAGTAGGAAATTATGTTGATATTACTAAATTCAGAATTTTGGAACTAGAATTACAACAAGTAAAGAACAAACTTAAAGAATCAGAATTAATCAGGTTAGACTTAATCAACAATATAGGACATAGTATCAATACTCCTTGTAACGGGATTTTTTCACTATTAACCATTCTCCATGAGGTAGAGACTGAGCCTGACAAAAAGGATTACATAACTACTATTGTGAATTGTGCTCAAGAATTACTAGATTATTCCAATAATATGATTGAGTTTCTTAAAAGTCACGTCATGCCAACAGCTGTAATTTCTAAAAAATTTCACCTAAAGAAACTAGTTGAGCAAAGCATTACTAAAGCACAACCAGCAGCCTCGCATAAGGGTTTAAAACTTGCCTGTAATTTTCAATATGATATGGAGTATATTATCCTTGGTGATAATTACCGATTACAAGCAATATTAGATCAATTAATTAGTAATGCCGTTAAGTTTACTGAGCAAGGTCATGTGATGATCACAGTTAATTTATTTGCAGCTAAAACTCAAGAACAAGATAAGGATATTCAAGATGCTAGAAATGTTATTTTAGAATTTATTGTTAGTGACACAGGTATTAGTATTCCTATAGATAAGCAACGATATATTTATGAAGAATTAACTAAACTTGAATCTAGGACAAAATATAGGGGTCTTGGTTTGGGTTTGGCATTTGTCAAACAGTTTATAGAAGATTTGCATGGCGATATTGATGTGAGAAGCATCGAGGGTAAAGGCACAACTTTTGTATGTAACGTCCCGGTTAAATTACCTTTACTTGATGGTATTATTTATAATGAATTATAAGTGATTTTATAGTTAAATATTATAAAATATGTTTAAGCGAAAGCCTTTATACACTAGAAACTTATAGAGGCTTATTATAGCAGTCTTTTAGCAGGAGTATTCCAGATTACTAAGTTATCAAAAAGATAATTGCTAGTGCTGATAACTTATTTATGGTACAATTTATGTAATTAAATATTTATTTTCAAATATAATCAAATAATATGACTATTAAACTTTCTAATCATAATACAACCAATCAAGATATTTATATGGAAAGTAATACGCCACCAAGAATGAGAACAGGTACTGATGAGTTCTATGACTTAGTAGTAAATAGTGATGTATTTGTTGATAAAAGCCTGATGATCAAAGAATTGCTAAAAGATAGTGGTAAAGTTATCCTAATCACCAGACCAAGGCGTTGGGGTAAAAGTTTGAATATGAACATGCTACAGAAATTTTTTGAGATAGAGGTGGATCAAAATGGTGTTCCTTTACCTACAGAAGATAGAGACAATCACATTCTCTTTACCGGTGGGGAAATCGATTTAGGACTAGCAACAGGTAGAAAGAAGTTACTTAGAAAACTGAAAATAGCTCAGTATTCAGATATTATATCTGAGTACCAAGGTCAATTTCCTGTAATTTTGCTCAATCTTAAAGATGTAAAAGGTGGTAGTTATCAGGAAATAGAAGCTAAGATACAAATACAAATAATAAAATTATTTGAACAACATAGATATTTAGAACAATATTGCCAAGGAAATACCAAATTACTATCCAGCATTCAAAAAAAACAACTGGAGAAATATTTTAGTGGTAACATTAATAAGTTAGACATAGAAACTAGTTTATGTTTTTTAAGCGAATTACTTTTTAAACATTTTGGTCAAAAAGTGTATATATTGATCGATGAATATGACACACCAATCAATAGTGCTTATATCGAATTTGGTGATAAATTAAAAGAGTTTGATGATGTACTAAAAATATTCCACGGAATGTTTGGTAGTAGTTTAAAGACTAATAGTTGTGTAGAAAAAGGGGTAATAACTGGTATATTACGGGTTGCTAAAGCTAATTTATTTTCGGATTTGAATAATGTTAGTGAGTATACTTTGCTTGATGAAGAATTTTCTAAGTTCTATGGTTTTACTCAAGCAGAAGTTGATAAGTTATTAACCAAAGTACCAACAGCAACTAATCCTGAGCAAATTAAAAATTGGTATAATGGTTATAGTTTTGGTGGAGAGATCATCTATAATCCGTGGTCGATTATGCAATGTCTGGCTCATAAAGGGAAACTTGATCATTATTGGCTTGATAGTGGTGGTACTTCGCTTATTGATAAAACATTATTGTCAGATGAAATGCAAGCTGATCTCCAACAATTGGCTAGTGGTAAAAGTATCATCTCACCTATTACCAAACAAATCAGTTTTGCTGACATCAATAAACCGATAGGACTATTTAGCTTGTTATTATTTAGTGGTTATTTAAACCCCACTGCCAAGAAACCAGAAGAAAATATCTATGAATTATCGGTGCCAAATAAAGAGGTAAGATATATATATAATGCCAGAATGCTCCAATGGGTTACCGATCAGTTAAAGATTGATAGTTCCAGATATTATTCTTTTGTCAGTTTATTACCTGATTGCAAGATAGAAGAATTTAAAGAAAGGTTACAAGAGCTATTATTAAATGCTACTAGCTTCCACCAAACAGGAGAGAAAAAAGCCGAAACATTTTACAGCGGTTTTATGCTTGGTTTAATTAATATGTTAGCATCAGATTATATCATAGAAAGCGAAAGAGAGACCGGCAGTGGTAGAGCTGATATTATGTTACTACCTAAAGCTGGGAAGCAGAACAACGCTATTATTATTGAATATAAAATATGCAAATCTCCTGATATTCTAGAATCTGTTGCAAAAAAAGGGCTAGAACAAATAGTGAGGAAAAAATATGAGGCTAAAATAAAAGAATACTCACATGTTCAGAAAATCATCAAAATCTCTATGGCGTTTCGCGGTAAGGAAGTTGAACTGCAATATCAGATAGATGTGGTGAGTCTTTAAACTATTTAATATATAAATACAAGAACCTAAATAATAACAATTAACTTAACATTTATTTAGGTTTCTGTAATATACATGATAATATCTTCCAGGATTAATCATAGCAAAAATTTTTTTCTATGGTAGGAATTAGTATATGCAAGGTAAATTACGTATAGGAATTTTATCAAAATTCTCTGTATATTATAAAAACCTGAAGAAATATTAATTTATTTTTTGTTATTCAGGTTTTTGTATTTATATTATGTTTAAATACCACATCAATCTGACATTGCAGTGCCACTTCCTTACCACAAAAATCCATAGCAATTTTGATGATTTTCTGAACATGAGTCAATCATTTATTTTGTCCAGTTTTTTCATGTATGAACCTACCCGTTAATGCAAGAAAAAAATGATATAGTCAATTGATGAGAAGTTGGTGACGTTGTCACTCGTCGCTCGCCTATTACTTATAGGCATCGCTCCATCGTTCCTAGCCCTAAATTCTCCTGAATTAACTATATATAACAGCAAAAAAATCGAATGCACTCATGTATCCGGCTTATAGATGCAGATGTGGTGTAGAAGTAAACTTTTAGTATTCTTCAGTTGAATTATTAGTACCAAGCGGTGGTACAACATCATCAATATTATCACTAGAGATTGTATTAGTGCTAGTTGTAGATAAATTATTAGACTCATCTAGACCCATTAAAAAATCAGCAACAGATGGATGAGGTTCGTATTTATAGATTTTCATTATCTCCAAGCTTCGAGTGGAATATTCTATCGCCTTATTATATTCCCCTGTCCTGTCATAAACAATCCCTAGGTTATTAAAAGAATCAGCAACATCTGGATGAGGTTTGTCTTTATAGATGAGTTTCTTCATCTCCAAGCTTTGAGTGTAATACTCTATCGCCTGATTAAATTGCCATTTATTATAACAACCTACTCCCAGATTATTTAGTTTTTTAGATAAAGATAATATATCTTCTTTCTCCTGATCTGTTAGATCGGCTTGAATTACTGGAAAATATTCTTGGATAACACAAAAATGCTTATATAAGTTACTTGCTTCTTGCCAGTTCTCATCTGACATCTCTGTAACTTCTTCAGGAAATAGTTGATTCAACACGTTAATCAATTTGCCAATAACTACTTTTGGTTCTAATTTCCCAGCTGGATAAGATACTATATATTTTTTTGCACTATCGTAAATCAGTGGATGAATTCTAACCCCTCCTTCCTCATTAGAACTAACAACTTCTACTAATGATAAATGGCTAAGCTCCTTAATAGCTTGATCTACTAACTGTTGTCCAAATATTGCATCGAAAATCCTTAGCCCAATAAAGTCATGGTCAAGATAAGTAGCATAGTGTAGCAAAGACCATGCTATCTCTTGTTTATTTAATTGCTTAAATAACATATTGGTTTCCTGATCTTCTGGTTCATATTTCTTAATATCTTGTAGGTATTTTTTGACAGTTAACCTACTGTCTTTATTGATAGTAACAGCAGCTAATTGTAACTTAAGTGGTAATAAACCGCCATGTGTAGCATATTCCTTAACTAAACTCTCTACTGAGTCCTGGGTAATACCTTTGATGTGAAGAGTATTAGTTAGAAACTCCCTGGCTTCATCTTTGCTAAAAGGTAACAATGTCATATGATCTAAACTATGATCTAAATAATTAAGCCTAGTAGTGATTAACACTTTAACATGTTGTGGTAAATTCAATATATAATATCGCACGTGCTGATAATCGGTAACATCATCAAAGATTAATAATATTGGTGATTTTATTTGACTAAACTGATGATTTATTAATTGAATTGCAGCTTCTTTTTCAATAGGGGGTAAAGATGCTCCTAATGCGTTGCATTTACGTTGCTCAGTAATTAATTCTATTCTTCCTTGTAGTTGCTTATGTACACCTAAAGTTACTAATAGTGATTGATAAAATGCAGTGATTTTCTCGGCAGAACCAGCATCAATCCATCTTACTATTACTTTTTGCTGATGACCATATTGCGATGCCAAAGCACTCTTACCAACTCCAGGAAAAGTACGAACTACTAATGCCTGATTCTCCTGTAATTGTTCTGCTACTTGATCAATAAAATATTGACCATTTTGATCCTTAACTTTAATAAAATCTTTTTTCTTTTCAAAAGCTAATTCACTGCTTAATTCTACCTTTCCTGTATCTCTTGTATATACTTTACTGCCTATTAGTTCTTTAACTTTAGGTTGATTTATTAAAGAACTCATATGTTTTCTTAGATCGTCAACTGTAATAGCATTATTAGTAATAATGTATTTTCTTCTGTCGCTTTTTTCTTCAATCCTGTACTGACTTTTCAACTCTTCTAGTTCTTGTGCTACCTTGCCATCCCCTAAATTGCCTGTTTCCTGTAAACGCTTTAAATAAAAATCTGAAGATTTTTTTCTATTATATATATCTTCATATGGTTTTATTGGTTCTACACGATAATGTGCTTCGTATTTTATAACAAATTCTTGTTCAACAGGTAAATCTTCTCTGGGTATATATTTATCATTTCTTGTATCTAGATATTCAAAATATTGCCAATATTGCTGTAAATTTAAATTGCCATTAACAAGATTAGTAAATAGTTTAATCACTTTGATTATGTTAACAGAATCACTTTGTATTCCAGATTCATATTTGATTACCGGCCAATCTTTTACTCTATCATATTGTACCGGTTTACCAGTTTCGGAACTAAACGTCTCTAATATTAAATCTAAACTATGCCCTGATATAGAAAATAACCCGTATAATGCCCAAGTGGGTAAAGCCTGCTGCATTAACCACGCAGCAATAGAATTAGACGTCGGTATTTTAGGATATATTCTATATATTTCTTGACCGACATGCTCATTACAACTATTGACAACATTGGGAGCTGATAAGTAGCTCACTATTGGTAAATCTGCTTCCTTAAACTTATTATCAGGTGTTTTAACATTGGACTTTAATTGCTTAAAACTCTTATATGATCCAGGACTGTCAAATGTTACAGCTTTTGCTTCCATATAATTATAATCTTTACAGCAATGATACAGAGCTAATTCTGCAAGCCATGCACCTAAAGAGTGACCGGTAAATGATAAATGGTAACCTTGCTCTTTAGCATACTCAACTGTTTTACCACACGATTTATAGGCAGCAGATTGTTGAGGACGATCAATATGACCTTCTAATATACCTTTAATGTCGGTAGATACAGGAGAGATTGATTTAAACATATCAAGAATCTCGAACACTGTACCCCTATGTGCTAAAACTAATTGATGATCTTGTCTATTGACATATAGGACTGCGTAATATTTACCAAATTCTGGACAATCAAAAACCTGGTTTACCTGCCAATTGGTTAAATATTGATTATATTTAGTATTTGGATTGTTATTAGGAAATTCTACCTTATCACCAGATTTGGAATTTTGATAACTATGAGAACTAAGTAATCCATGAATAAAATCACTAGGATGGTGATTATAGCTTTCTATCATTCTTTATCGCTCCACATTATATTAACAATGTTTTTATGACTATTTATTTCATCTAGTGTTTTACTCAAGGTATATCGATTTAATTTTGTTTTACTTTAATCAATAAATTTTTTGGAAGAATCATGTTTATTACTGTCCGCCAAAACTGCATCAAAAGGAAAAAATTTACTAGCACCTAAATAAGCTACACTACCCCAAGCAGTAAACTTTAGTCCCTTTGTTATAAAATATTTAAATTTCATAATTATCTAATTTTATAGTTACTTAAAATCAGGTTAAGATAAAAATTAGAATATACCTAATAATTTTAATATATTATTTCTTAAAAGATGAATATTTGTTAATCTTTGTTGTATATTTATTCTAAGTTTTTTGTTGTGATTCTCTAGAACCTTAATTCCCATTCTCCGCACCCCTAATTTAACTTTTCTGAATCATACTAAATACCCGGAATCTTTGTTAGGGAAAGCACTAAATTATATAGTTATTTCTAAAAAAACATATAATTTTGATCATATTGTTGTATCCTAGATTATTCTTTTATTTTAAGCCTATCGTGAAATAAAATATTTAAGCTGTAACAATTTTTTCTATACTGGAAAAAAACAAACAAAATATCTATTATAAAGTTGAGAACAGTAATGATTTTTGTAAAATTTACGTGTTATAATTTAATTAGAAAAATTTAAATTAGGGATGCGGAAGATAGGATTAATATAAAAAAATAAATTAATACTTGCAAATTATTTTTATAGCAGTATTTAATCTAAGATTAAAACAATCTTAGATTAAATATCTAACCTATTTTTTATGTATTTTAAAACAATTAGGTTGATTTTAAACTAATTATACAATAACTATAATTTAAAGTAGATATTATGGCAACCTATTCACTTCATTTTACTAAAGAAGCTATAGAAAAGATTATTTGTCCTAGAATTAAACAAGATTTCTATATTGATACCAAAGAACACGGCTTAATTCTAGTAGCATCATGTGAAGATAGCAAGATTTTTTACTTACGAACAGCATCTTACCACAAAATTACATTAGGTGAATTCCCTTATATGTCATTAGTAGAAGCAAGAGCCAAAGCTGCTGAACTGAAAACTCAGATTGGCAAAGGTATTAACCATCTTGCAAAATTAGCTATTCCAAATAATCAAATAGATAATGAATCAACCGAACTAACCTTTCAGGAACTCCTTGATAAATATATTAAAGAACACTGTAAGCGTAGGAATATGGACGAAAAACAGGTGATTACTATAATGGATCGATATGGCAAACATTTTTATAATATGAAAATATCAACTATAACGAGGCAATATATTCAGAAAACATTTAACGATATTAGCAATAGAGATAAGCTTAGTGCTAACAGGTTTCTTGTGTTATTAAGGACAATATTCAATAAGGCTATTATCTGGGAAGTATTAGAGAAGAATCCAACACATAATATTGTACTACATAAAGAAAAACCTAGGGAGAAATTTATCATAACCCAAGAGGAAATGTCAAGACTTCTTGACGTAATTAATGCAGAGTCCAATAAGAAAATAGCAGATTTTTTCTTATTGCTATTATTCACTGGAGCAAGAAAAGGTGATGTTTTATCTATGAGATGGAAGGATATTAATTTTGAAAATATGACATGGTATCTACATGACCAAGCACAAAGAATTTATTTAGTGAAAGATGCCATAACCATATTAGCAAGAAGGCAAAAGGAGAATAATATTGGAGCAATATGGGTATTTCCTAGCAATAATAGTAGCAGTGATTACCTACACGAACCTAAGAAAGAGTGGCAAAAAATTTGCTACTTGGCTGGTATTAACAATTTAATGATTCATGATTTAAGGAGTAGTTTCCGATTACTAAGTTATCAAAAAGATAATTGCTAGTGCTGATAGCTTATTTATGGTACAATTTACGTAATTAAATATTTATTTTCAAATATAATCAAATAATATGACTATTAAAATGACTATTAAACTTTCTAGTCATAATACAACCAATCAAGATATTTATATGGAAAGTAATACGCCACCAAGAATAAGAACAGGTACGGATGATTTTAAGACGCTATTGTTAAATAGTGATGTATTTGTTGATAAAAGCTTAATGATAAAAGAGTTATTAGCAGATAGTGGAGATGTTATCCTAATAACCAGACCAAGGCGGTGGGGTAAAAGTTTGAATATGAACATGCTTCAAAAATTTTTTGAGATAGAGGTGGATCAAAATGGTGTTCCCTTACCTACAGAAGATAGAGTAAATAACAAGCTATTTACCGGTGGGGAAATCGATTTAGGTATTAAAGGAAAAAGAACTTTAGAGCCTTTAAAGATTAACGGCAATGAATATGCCATGGCTCAGCAAGGTAATTACCCTGTAATTTTGCTCAATTTTAAGGATGTTAAGGGCAGTAGTTATAAAGAAATAGAACTGGGTATAAAGGATCAAATTATAGAATTATTTGCAAGTCATCATTACTTAAATCATCATGTGATAGAAGATACAAGATTATTAGATAATGCACAAAAAGAAAAACTAAGGCGATATTTTGATGGGAAAGTTGAGAAGAATGATTTAAAAAATAGCTTACGTTTTTTAAGTGAAGTGTTGTACAAACATTTTAATCAGAAAGTCTATATATTAATCGATGAATACGACACACCGATCAATAGCTCCTACATTAAATTTGGCAGTAAGCCAGAAGAGTTTGAACAGGTACTTGAGCTATTTCGTGGTATGTTTGGTAGTAGCCTAAAGACTAATCCTTGTATAGAAAAAGGAATAATAACTGGTATATTACGGATTGCTAAAGCTAATTTATTTTCGGATTTGAATAATGTTCGTGAATATACTCTGCTAGATGAGAAATTTGCCAAATTTTATGGATTTACTCAAGCAGAGGTTGATGAGTTATTAACTAAAGTCCCTCTCGACACAACTCCTGAAAAAATTAAAACTTGGTATAATGGTTACAGTTTTGGTGGTGAGGTGATTTATAATCCATGGTCGATTATGTTGTGTTTAGATAGTAGAGGTAAGCTTGATCATTATTGGCTAGATAGTGGAGGAACGGGTCTTATTGATAAAACATTATTGTCAGATGAAATGCAAGCCGATGTCCAACAATTGGCTAGTGGTAAAAGTATCATCTCACCTATTACCAAACAAATCAGTTTCAGCGATATTAATACGCGAAGTGGATTATTTAGTTTGTTATTATTTAGTGGTTATTTAAACCCAACAGCTATCGAATCTGCAAAGAATATCTATGAATTATCAGTGCCTAATAAGGAAGTAGAATATATATATGAAACCAGGCTATTACAATGGGTGAGTAGCAAGTTACAGATGGATAGTTCTTTATATTATTCATTTGCTAGTTTGTTGCCTGCAGGCAAAATAGAAGAATTTAAAGAGAAATTACAAGAGTTACTACTAAATTCCACTAGTTTTCATCAAACTGGCGAGAAAAAAGCCGAGCTATTTTATAGCGGCTTTATGCTAGGTTTAATTAACACCTTATCTCCTGGCTATATCATAGATAGTGAGCGAGAAACAGGTAATGGTAGAGCTGATATTATGTTGCTACCTAAAGCCGGAAAGCAGAATAATGCTATTATTATTGAATATAAAATATGCAAATCTCCTGATATTCTAGAATCTGTTGCAAAAACAGGAATAGAGCAGATAGCGAGAAAGAAATATGATGCTAAAATAAAAGAACACTCACATGTTCAGAAAATCATCAAAATTGCTATGGGTTTTTGCGGCAAGGAAGTTGCTCTAGAATACCAAATAGATATGATTTCCTAAAGATGCAGATATGATAGGTACAAATTTTTAGCCAACACATTAGCTGTATTATGGAATCAGGAATAAATACAAAAACCTGAGGATAATAAAAATATCTTAATATTTCTTCAGGTTTTTGTAGTATCTGTCTAAAAACTGTATAAATTTCCAGAATAGGTTATATATAAAAAAATACAAAACCTGAAATTATGTCTCCCCCGCTAGTGTTACATTTTCTTCATATAAGGTAAAATGTCTAATTAGTGATCCTCCTGTAGAATTAACAGACTCTGTATAATTAATAGCTTCATGTAAGAGTAAGGTAAAATGTCTAATTAGTGATCCTTCTGTAGAATTAACATATTTTGTATAATTAATAGCTTCATGTAAGGGTAAGGTAAAATGTCTAATTAGTGATTCTTCTGTAGAATTAACATATTTTGTATAATTAATAGCTTCATGTAAGGGTGAGGTAACATGTCTAATTATCATGCTTATACCCTTATTGTAAGCTACTATTGCCTCATTACATTGCTGCCTTAAAGTATGCCCTTTTTCAAAGTAAAAATCCGTATTGTTTGGATTTATGCTTATAGCCTTATCGATGGCGGTTATCGATTCATATCTTAAGGTAATCCCCTTCTGATAGTAGAAATCTGCATTGTTTGGGTTCAAGCTTATAGCTTTATTGTAGGCGGTGATTGCTTCCGCATTATTGCCTTGATGTTTCAAAGTAACCCCCTTTTCAAAGTAGAAATCCGCATTATCTGACTTCAATCTGATAGCCTCATCAATGGCTGTTATCGCTTCTGCATACTTACCTTGATGCTTTAAAGCAACCCCCTTGTCATAGTGAAAATACCCATTGTTTAGGTTCAAGCTTATAGCTTTATCGTAGGCTACTATCGCCTCTGTATAATTCTTTAGAGAATATAAGCAACTCCCCTTATTATAGTAGAAATCCGCACTGTTTGGGTTCAAGTTTATAGCTTTATCATAGGCTACTATCGCCTCTGTATAATTCTTTAGAGAATATAAGCAACTCCCCTTATTATAGTAGAAATCCGCACTGTATGGATACAAGCTTATGGCTTTATCGTAGGCTACTATCGCCTCTGCATACTCACCTTGGGATTTTAAACAATCTCCCTTAAAATGGTATAAATCCGCAGTGTTTAGGTTCAAGCTTATGGCTTTATCGTAGACTATTATCGCCTCTGCACACTTACCTTGTAATTCTAAAACACGTCCCTTCCAGAAGTAGCACAACCCACTGTCTGGGTTCAAACTTATGGCTTTATCGTAGACTGCTATCGCCTCTGCATACTTACCTTGGGATTTTAAACACTCCCCCTTATGAAAGTAGAAATTAAAATAGTACATATCCGAATGGTTTGTCGAGCTTATAGCTTTATCGTAGACTACTATCGCCTCTGTACACTTACCTTGGGATGTTAAACAATATCCCTTCCAGTAGTAGGCATGGCTATTGTTTGGGTTCAAGCTTATAGCTTTATCAAGGGCTATTATCCCCTCTGCATACTGCAGACGTAAGCATGCCGTATACCCTTTATGCAAGTAGAAATCTAATGAGTTTTCGGCTGCTCTTTTTAATCTAACATGATCCATCAATACAGAATCTTGGGAAACAGATGGATTTTGCTGAAACGCGTCTATCTCTTGGTCTATGCTTGTAGTACTTATATCAGCTTTCTCTTGTAGAACAAATTGTGCTTTTGTTGCATCTTCTCCTTTGAATGCATCTTTTATTAACAAGTCATGTTCACTAACAGATTTTACTGTCTGCAATTCTGTACTAGATATTGTTTTTTCTTTAGCATTTTTATCAATTGCTACTTGTTTTTCTGCAGCAAATTTCTTTTGTTGTTCTTTTATCTTTACTTCGGGTTTTGCTAATTTTTCTGCCTCTTTTTTCTTATTTACCTCTATTTGACGGTTGGTTTTTTGCTCTTCTGATACACGTTGCTCATATCTTGCTTTTTTTTCTAATTTATGCTGTTTTTTATTTGTACTAATACTACTTCCTTGTTGATTCCAAACTTGATGTGTACCACTATAATAAGGCTGTGTTGAAGTTCCTGTTAAAATACTACTAGAGAGATGGTGATTTCCAATAGCAGCTACCTCAGTATTGTTTCCTGTTACTGTACCACTTTGAGCATCTGTATTATTTCTAATAGCTATAGAATCAATAGGTCTTACAAGTGAAACAGCAACACTTGTAATAAGCAAAGGCATTATCCAAGATGGAACATTCAACTTGGTAAAATCCAAATTAGTTGGATTAGCAGGATTAATAACCTTTAGTTCAGGAACTGGGGTATATTTCTTAAGTACATCAAAGTTATTTTTCCGATACTCATTAACCCAAGAGCCTTTATCATTTCCTCTTGACATATTATTTTCCTTTCTTTCAAATTACGAATTTACGAATTATTTAAGATTAAGTACTAATTAATATTATGTATCACAGTGTTATTTTTTTCTAAGGATTGTGCCGGATACTTTGCCACCTCCTCAACGCTTACTTCCGTTTGTCAATATTAATAAATATATTAGTTATACTAATGAACTTGTAAAGATGTGAAACAACCTTAATCTTTACAAATAAACCTTATATGTAAGACTAAATATCTAAAAAAACAGACCAAAATAACTAACTAAGAAAATGACAAACATTTGATAGCTATTTTAATATGGTAAATGAAAATTAAAACTTATACAAATAAAAAGATTAAGAAAACTATTAATTTTTTAATAAACTACATCAACGATAGGGTAAGCTATACAGCCAATGTTATGCTATTATTTTTACAATTTCAGAGTTTTTATAGAAATGGACAAACTATCAGTAAACCTCATTTTCCTAAGCCTTCTGAAAGATTGCCAACATTCTCGATCTATCAGACATTAAATATCTTTTTTGTAAGTATAATCGAGACATATTTTAAGTAAATGAATAGCAGTGCTTAAAGGAATAATATCATCTCTAGTAATTTCATTAGCGTGTTTCTGAATACAAATAATACTTTCTTGGTCAATTTTTTGGGCAAAAAATATATATAATATATACTCTGCATAGTAAGTCGTTAGAAAATTCAGAATAACCGGAGACTTGTCTAGCTGCTTAACTTGTTTATTATAATCATCATAATAGGCTGACATAATTTTTTGTAACTGTTCTTGTGGCAAACAACTTTTTTTATTTATTATGTCATCCTGTTGCAAATCACTATATTTTACTATCAAAACATCGTCTAATTTAAAATAATCCTTAATTTTTTCGATTATTGATGACTTTAAATGATTTGATTGCTGTAAATAACTAATTATTAAGGCATTGATAAATTTGATATCAATGTAAAATTGATATAGCCTTTGACCTTGATCCTGCAATTTCATCTTATATTCTAATGATTTTACAACAAGAATTATTATTATTGTAATTAATAGCGGATATATTATTTGCACTCCATTGATCATACGCAATTCTACTATTAGCTTTAATTGTCTTATATTATAAATTGAAACTTACTATTAATATCTGGATTACATTGCAAAAAAACCTTGAGACCAATTAGGCGTATTTTACGTTTCTGACGATACTATTTTTAGTTGATATTCTATATCAATCAAGCCATTTTTCAAGGATTGCATGTCAATAATATATCCATACCACTCTTTTCGTAAAGCATTCCATTTCAGTCCATGCTGTCTGATGTGGGTACGAATCGATTCTTCGGGTTTAGAGCTAAACTTTAATATAACAGCCGATCTATTTTTTTCTTCTTGATCAAAAATATCTTTGCCAATTTTTGTCCAACGTTCCTCAGTATCGGGGTGTTTTGTTATTTCATTCTTTAAAGAAATTAAAGCACCAAATAAACTATTAGTAGGTAAGTTATCCAACTCAGCTTTAGCAACTAATCCCCCCATTTCTATTAGATGATGAGTACGCATCTTTCGCTCTTTAATTTTAAAGTTAATCTCTTCCATAATCAATCTAGCTTTCTTTTGCTGAAGTTTTTGTTTTTGTTGCAAAGCCTCGTGCATATGATTTGTTGTTGTGTTAGTGCTTTGTTCTTCACTGCTTAACATAAGATTCCCATATATAATTATTTAATCTGTCATGATGCTCAAATTGCAAATCACAGTCAAGTATTAGATGAATTTTCCTAAAATTTTTTTTCTGAACCAGCCTTATTACCTGTCATAAACAGCTACAGCGATCTATTTATAGCAACCCCGTAGCCTACCGAACCAACAACAAGTGATACAAAAAATAACTACTACAAAAGTCGAAGGCAGATTAAGCACAGGGAACGCCAGGTTATAGACTGCATTCCAGAGAATCAGGCTATACGCAATATAGAAACTACGTTTCTTGCTTGTTCATTTGCATTTTTTACTCGTATCTTACACTTTTCACTCGCAGAGTTAATTTTACCATGGTAATGTAATGTAAAGTTACACTAGATAAAATATTTGCTATGGCAATACAATTTGCAAGAATAGAGATCGTAAGCAGAAGTAAAGGGGGGAATAGTTGCTGTAAAGGTGCTTATAATGCTAGAACGATCATTAAAGATCAACAGACTAATATTACTTACAATTTTACCAAAAAAGGAGAGAATGTTTATCACACAATTTTACTACCTGAGCATGTAGATAAAAAATTTAAGGATCCAAAAATATTAATGAATGAAGTAGAGAGAACAGAGAAAAGAAAGAACAGCCAGTTATTAAAAGATGTAGTAATTGCACTGCCAGATGATAAAGAATTAAGTTTAGAAGATAGAATAGCAATTACTCATGAAATTGTTGATGAGATGGGATGGGTAAAGAATGGGCTTGGAATACAGTTAGATATTCACAAACCTCATGAAGGAGAAAAGAACTGGCATGCACATGTCCTGGTAACAACTAGAAAGTTTAGCAAGGATGGTAAGACTTTAGGAGCCAAAGCAGCAGACTTAAACCCACAATTTAAGAATACGAAAGGAGGTAAAGCATTTATTATTCCTGGGGAAGAAATGATTCATGAGAAAGCAAAAGAAGTAATTAACAGATACTTTATCAAGCTTGGGTTAGAGAACCGAGTAGATTCTATAGGTACAATACCACAGGAGCATATTGGTTCTGTTAGGATGAGAAGCTTGATTAATAAGGTAGTAGAATACAATGAATGGCGTAAGATTGCTAATGTGGAAATCAAAAAGGATGCTGATTGGATAGTGAATCATATTACCAAGTATCAAGCTATTTTTAGTAAGCATGATGTTACAAAACTGGTAGAAAAAGAAGTAACAAATGTAGAAATATGGAAACAGTTAATAGAACAAGTAATGTCTTCATATAGACTAGTACAATTATATAACCCAGATGATAAGGAAACAAAATATACTACCAAGGAAGTTCGGGAGGAAGAATTACGATTACTACGGATAGCTAGCACCGTAAAAGAACAAGTTAATTACAGGAAGATTGATAAATTAAGACGAGATATCCAGGTCTTAAATAATGTAAGTGAAGTACAGAGAGAAGCACTTAGCAGCATATTATTAACCAATCAAGGAGTAAGGATACTCAGAGGAAGAGCTGGTGCCGGCAAATCACATGTTTTAGGCATCGCTTATAAGCTTGCAACTAACTATAGACAAAATGTTATAGGTCTAGCCCCTACTCATAAAGCTGCATCAGAACTTAAGAATAAAGGCTACCAAGAATGCGATACAGTTAAGGGTTTCTTGTTTAAATTATATAACGGTAAAATTAACCTGCCATACAATAGTTTACTAGTAGTAGATGAAGCAGGAATGGTAGCTACTCTTGATTATTTAGAACTATTCAAGGTTGCTAGGAAGTATGACTGCCAAGTGATATTAGCTGGTGATGAGAGGCAATTAGCATCGGTTGAACGTAGCGGCATGTTTGAAGTTTTTGCTGGTAAATTTGGTTCATATGTTTTAAGTGATATCAGAAGGCAAAGCCAAGCTTGGGGACGCGAGATGGCTATGTGCTTTGCTACGGGTAATATTACTGATGGTATTAAACTGTTAGAAAAGAATGAATGTTTACATTTTGATCATACATTAGCAGATTCAATGAGTAGATTAATTAGTGATTGGCATAATAGTAAGTTTGAGTTACAGGAACGTTTGATAATCACCGTGCGTAATAAAGAAGTGGACGCTCTAAATCAAGGTATACGGAAATTATTAAAGGAGAAAAATGTTCTTACGGGCAAGGAATATAGACGAACTATATTTGATGAAGCATCAGGCAAGAGAATATCTGAAAATTATATGGCTGGCGACCGTATTGTCTTTAAGACCAGTGACAAGGAGTTGCAAACGAAAAATGGTGAGTTTGCTACTTTAGTCAATGTTAGTAAAGATAAGTTTATTGTTAAAACAGACAAGGGGCAAGAAATAACATTTAACCCGGCTGATATAAGTTTCAAACATGGCTACGCGAGTACAGTCTACAAAGGGCAAGGTGCTTCTATCAAAGATGTTTACGTGTTACATAATCTTGCTGGAAATAGTAGGAGTTCCTACGTTGAAATGACTAGACATGTTGAGAAAGTAGGACTCTATGCCAATATAAAAACTACAGGAGGTATAATGAGTTTAATATCTCAACTTAGTAGAATAAATGATAAATTAGCTAGTATAAACTTTCTCACTATTGAAGATTTGGTACAGCACGCACAAAATAAACACCAACTTAAGCAAACTATTTTAGAGAAAACAAATGATTGGCTGAAATCTGTAGCGGTCAATATTGGTGATAGATTGCACTTAAATTCACAATATTACCAAATTGAGGGCAATATAGAACCAGTAGCTAAAGTGGAAGAAGTACTAAAGCAAACAGCTGAAACATTAACAAATAAAGAAATTATTACTATGAATGATAATAATAACCAAATCAATGAATCACAAGAAGTTGTATCCATAGGACAACAAGAAGGAACAGAGAGTAGGAATTATTCTAACCATACTAATACGTCCACTCCTCCTCGTCCTTATTTTGATAAAAAATATGTTAATGATCTAAATCGCCAACAAGAAATGCATAATTTAAAACAACAAATGCTGCTACGAACGGAGGGAATTGCACATTCCTTGCTTGGAACACCAAATAGATATTTATCTAACACCCACACCTTACGTTGGGGAAAGACTGGCAAATTAGCGATGAAAATTACAGGTAGCAAAGCTGGTGTTTGGTATGATTTTAGTAATGATACAGGAGGAGATTTATTTACCTTGGTACAAAGGGAGAAAAACTGCAACTTTATTCAAGCTAAAGAATATTTACGAGATATGGTTGGCATAACTAATAACTATCAAAATAAAGCAAATTGGTTAAGAGATATTGACTCAGATAAATTTTATAAACAAGCAAAGGTTAGCGAACAAAACGAACAATATGTTGAAGCTGCTAAGATCAAACGTGCTGAGTTACTATATGAAAAATCAGTTTCTATAAAATATTCTGTGCCAGATAATGTAGCAATAAAATATTTATCAAAACATCGTGGGATTGAAACGGTAGTAGCAAACTATCAGTTATGTCATGACTTTAGAATCAGTAAGATGTGGGATAATACAAATAAACAATATTACCCGGCTTTACTTGCCTTTGCTCGAGATGGTAAAGGCAACATTACTGGCGGACAATCAATATATTTAAACCCAGAAACAAGTGCTAAAGCTGATATTGCAGTTAATAAACGTTCTTTTGGAAAAATTAGCGGTTCTTTTGTGGAAGTCCAACAAGCTACTTCAACAAACTCCAAAAATAATACACCCGTAGCTAACGTCACCATTATTGCAGAAGGAGTAGAAACAGCTTTAAGTTTACAAGAAGCTGGTATTAAAGGTAAAATTCTTTGCTCTCTTGGAGTAACTAATATCAAGAATTATCAACCACGGGCAAACGAGTGCATAATAATCGCTGCAGATAATGACGGTCAGAACGCACCATCAGTAAAAACAATAACCATTGCTAAAGAAAGACTAGAACAGCAAGGTGCTATAGTTTCCATAGTTATGCCACCAGAAAAAGGTGATTTTAATGATGTTCTTAAAACTCAAAGCAAGGAAGCAATAAGAGAACTAATCGTACCCGAGATTGACAAATTAGCAATAGGTCACAAGCATAATGATATTAAATCTACTGAATTAGAAATTGCAAAATCATCAGATGCTGAGAATATCAATACATTACAGAAATTGCAAAATGAGCTAAAATCATTAGAAAAATTTGCAACAGCAGAAAATGTAAACACCGCTCTGCAAGTATATCAACAACAAAATATGGAAGCTTTTATCAACTATAGCCACAAGGTTTGTTCTAGAGCAATTGAGCAGAAGATAATAAATGATTTGGTAACCATGCAGGACAAATTTAATCCTGATTATGACCTGGGTAATGTGAGGTTTTGTGATGTGGTAATATATGATTTCGAAGGCAAAAGTCATGCAATACCAGAAGATTATCTAGCAGCAATAGGCAAAGACAGTCAAGCAATGCAATATCTCAATCCAGAATCAATAATAGGTAAGGAAATAAAAAATGCTTATGAAGTACAAAAAAATCGAGAGCTATCAGTTAAACTAATTTAGAAATTATTAACAAAGGTAAACAGGCTAAGTGTGCCAACACTATTAATTGTATGAATTACACACTAAATTTTAACAAGTTAAGTGATTGGCTTAAATCTGTAATTATAAATATTGGTAATAGTACACTTAAACCCGCAATATTACCAAACTAAAGGCAATATAGAGCCTGTAGTTAAAGTAGAAGAAGTACTAGAATGAACAATTGAAACATTAAAAGATTAAAGAGATTATTGTTATGAACGATACTAATAAACAAACCAATGAATCGCAAGAAGTTATAGCCGCAGAGCAGCAAGGAGGGGTAAGAAATACTAACCCTCCTACCTATAATAATTCCTATTCTGAGAGGGAATATCAAAGTAACTTGAATCACTTACCGAAGATGACTGACTTAAAGCAAAAACTCTTACTTAAAGCAAAAACTATAGCTACATTTCTCCTTGGTAAACCAAATGAATCTTTATCTAACAGGCACACTTTATCTCAGGGAAAGAAAGAAGAAATATCAGTTGAGCAGGAGTATCAAAGTAACTTGAACAACTCACCGGAGATGATTGACTTAAAGCAAAAACTCTTATTTAGAGCAGAAAGCATAGCTACATCTCTCCTTGGTAAACCAAATGAATCTTTATCTAACAGCCACACTTTACGTTGGGGAAAGGAAGGAGAAATATCAATGATGATTGTAGGCGAGATAGCTGGCACCTGGTATAATGTTGAAGAAGGTACAAGAGGAGATTTGTTTGCCTTGGTACAAGAAAAGAAGAATTATAACTTTGTTGAAGCTACAAAATATTTACAAGGTATGGTTGATCCTAGTAAAGATAGACCAGCTTTAGATGAGTTATATGAGTTAGATAAATTTGACAAATACACCACAGAACAAGAACAAAAAGCAAAAGATGTTGAAACGACTAGGAGCAAACACGTTCAAACTCAATATAAGAACTCAACTCCTGTACAATATCTTGGAGATCATGTAGTAGGAAAATATTTATCAGAACATCGTGGAATTAAAACAGCAACCCATAAGCTAAGTTCTGATCTTAGAGGTGTTATGACGATGTGGGATAGTCCAAGCAAAATGTACCGCCCAGCCCTACTTGCCTTTGCACGAGATTGTAAAGGTACTATTACCGGTGTACAAGCAATATATTTAGATAAAGATAATGCCTTTCTTTATAAACGTTACCTTGGTAAAATTAGTGGTTCCTTCGTAGAGATTCAAAAAGGTATGTCGACAGATTCTCAGGATAATGCATCTGCAACTAACATCACTATTATCGCAGGAGCAGTAGAAAACGCTTTAAGCCTACAAGAAGCTGATGTTAAAGGTAAAATCCTATGTTCCCTTGGAGTTATTAATATTGAGAACTATCAACCACAAGTAAATGAAAGTATCCTAATTGTTGCAGATAATTATGGTCCAGATTCATTATCACTAAGAACAGTAACCACTGCTAAAGCAAAACTAGAGCAACAAGGTGCTATAGTTTCTATAGTGATGCCACCAAAAAAAGGTGATTTTACTGATGTCCTTAAAACCCAAGGCAAAGAAGCAATACAAGAGATACTAGTACCAGAAATGGGCAAATTAGCAACTTATAGGCATGATAATATCAAATCTATGTTCCAGCAATTTCGAAATGAGATAAAATCATTAGAAAAATTTGCAACAGAAGAAAATATACACACCGCTCTGTGTACATATAAACAAAAAAATATGGAAGCATTCATCAACTATAGCCACAAGGTTTGTTCTATAGGAATTGAACAAAAAATAAAAAATGACTTACAATTCATGGAGAACAAATTTAATCCTGAGTATGACATAGGTGATGCAAGCCTTTGTGATTTGGTAATACACGATTTTAAGGGCAAGAGTTATACAATGCCAGAAGATTATATACTAGCAATAGTCAAAGACAAGCAGGTAATGAAATATATCAACCCAGACTCAATAATAGGTAGGAACATACAACATGAATTAAGATGTATCACCGAAGTACAAAAAAATCAAGATAGAAGGTTTTCCCCTTTGCTTGTACCAAAATTTAGAAGGCTTAGTTCTTAAGAAAGTGAATAGACTAAAACTATTGGTATCATAGATACACAACTAACTATTTTGGAGAAAGTAGGAGATTGGCATATGTAATTTAAATATTGGTAATAGTATACTTAAAACCGCAATATTACCAAATTAAAGCCAATATAGAGCCTACAGTCAAAGTAGAAGAACTACTAGGATGAACAATTGAAACATTAACAAATAAAGAGATTATTGCTATGAACGATACTAATAAACAAATTAATGAATCGCAAGAAGTTGTAGCTGTAGATCAGCAAGGAGGGGCAAGAAATACTAATCCTCCTAACTATAATAATTCTTATTCTGAGAGGGAGTATCAAAGTAACTTGAACAACCCACCGAAGATGGTTGACTTAAAGCAAAAACTTTTACTTAGAGCAGAAAGTATAGCTACATCTCTCCTTGGTGAACCAAATGAATATTTATCTAATAATCACACTTTACGTTGGGGAAAGAAAGGAGAAATATCAATGATGATTGTAGGCGAGAGAGCTGGCATCTGGTATGATATTAAAGAACGTAAAGGAGGAGATTTGTTTGCCTTGGTACAAAAAAAGAAGAATTGTAACTTTGTTGAAACTATAAAATATTTACAAGGTATGGTTGATCCTAGTAAAGATAGAGCAACTTTAGATGAGTTATATGAGTTAGATAAATTTGACAAATACACCACAGAGCAAGAGCAAAAAGTAAAAGATGTTGAAACGACTAGGATCAAACACGTTCAAACTCAATATAAGAACTCAACTCCTGTACAATATCTTGGAAGTTATAATGCAGTAAGAAAATATTTATCAGAACGTTGTGGAATTAAAACAGCACCCTATCAACTAAGTCCTGATCTTAGAGGTGTTATGACAATGTGGGATAGTCCAAGCCAAATGTGCCATCCAGCCCTACTTGCATTTGCACGAGATTGTAAAGGTACTATTACCGGTGTACAAGCAATATATTTAGATAAAGATAATACCCTTGTTAATAAACGTTGCCTTGGTAAAATTAGTGGTTCCTTCGTGGAAATTCAAAAAGATATGTCGACAGATTTTCTGGATAACGTATCTACAAATAACATCACCATTATCACAGGAGGATTAGAAAATGCTCTTAGCCTACAAGAATTTGGTATTAACGGTAAAATCCTCTGTTCCCTTGGAGATATTAATATTAAGAACTATCAACCACAAGTAAATGAATGTATCTTAATTGCTGCAGATCATAATAGGTTAGATGTATTCTCACTAAGAACAGTAACTGATGCTAAAGCAAAACTAGAGCAACAAGGGGCTATAGTTTCCATAGCGACACCACCAACAGCAGGTGATTTTAATTATGTTCTTAAAACTCAAGGCAAGGAAGCAATAAAAGAGATACTAGTACCAGAAATACGCAAATTAGCAGCTTATAAGCATAAAAATATCAACCCAATGTTACAGAAATTGCAAAATGAGCTAAAATCATTAGAAAAATTTGCAACCGCAGAAAATAGACACACCGCTCTGCAAATATATAAACAACAAAATATGGAAGCATTCGTCAACTATAGCCACAAGGTTTGTTCTATAGCAATTGAGCAGAAAATAAAAAATGACTTATTAACTATGCGGAACAAATTTGATCCTGATTATGACCTGCGTGATATAAGGTTTTGCGATGTGGTAATACATGATTTTAATGGCAAAAGCCATTCAATACCAGAAGATTATCTAGTAGCAATAGTTAAAGACAAGCAAGTATTGCAATATGTCAATCCAGAAGCAATAATAGGCAGGCAAATACTACATGAATTAAGAAATACTCCCAAAGTACAAAAAAGTCAAGGTATATCAGTTAAACCAATTTAGAAATTGTTAAAAAGGTGAATAGAGTAAAACTATTGGTACATAGATACACAACTAACTAATTTTATAGAAAGCAGGTGATTGGCTTAAATATGTAGCCATAAATATTGGTGATAGATTACACTTAAACCCGCAATATTACCAAATTAAAGCCAATATAGAGTCTACAGTCAAAGTAGAAGAACTACTAGGATGAACAATTGAAACATTAAAAGATTAAAGGGATTATTATTATGATTGACACTAATAAACAAACCAATGAATCGCAAGAAGTTGTAGCCGTAGGTCAGCAAGGAGGTTCAAGAAATAGTAACCCTACTAGCTATTATAATACCTATAATAATTCCTATTCTGAGAATAATTATCAAAGTAATTTGAATAGTCAACAAGAGATGACTAACTTAAAGCAACAACTTTTACTTAGAGCAGCAGGAATAGGTGTATCTCTCCTTGGTGAACCAAATAAACATTTATCTAGTAGAGATACTTTACGCTGGGAAAAGGATGGCAAAATAACCATGAAGATTGTAGGCAACAAAGCTGGGACTTGGTATGATTTTAGTGAAGGTAAAGGCGGAGATTTGTTTGCCTTGGTACAAAAGAAGAAGAATTGTAACTTTGTTCAAGCTAAAGAATATTTACAAGATATGGTTGGTATGCCTAATAAAGATAAAGCAGCTTTAGATATTGAGTTAGATAAATTTTATAAACACACCATAGAGCAAGAGCAAAAAGCAAAAGATGTTGAATTTGCTAAGCTCAAATTCGTTCAAGGTCAATATGAAAACTCATCTACTGTAAAACATTCTATACCAGATCATGTAGCAAGAACATATTTATCAGAACATCGTGGAATTAAAACGGTGCTAACAAACGATCAAATAAGCCCGGATATTAAAACTATTATGATGATGTGGGATAGCCCAAGCAAAAAACACTACCCAGCCATACTTGCCTTTGCTCGAGATAGTAAAGGTACTCTTACTGGTGTACAAGCAATATATTTAGATCATAACACAGGCTATAAAGCTAATGTCCTTGTTGATAAACGTTGTTTTGGTAAAATTAGTGGTTCATTCGTAGAGATTCAAAAAAGTGTGTCAACAAATTCTCAAGATAATGTCCCTGCAGATAACGTCACCATTATCGCAGAAGGGGTAGAAACCGCTTTGAGTATACAAGAAGCTGGTATTAACGGTAAAATCCTCTGTTCCCTTGGAGTTATGAACATCAAGAACTATCAACCGCAATCAAATGAACGTATCTTAATTGCTGCAGATAATGATGGTTCAGATGCAGTATCACTAAGAACAGTGACCACTGCTAAAGCAAAACTAGAGCAAGAAGGTGCTATAGTTTCTATAGTGATGCCACCAAAAGAAGGTGATTTTAATGATGTTCTTAAAACTCAAGGCAAGGAAGCAATAAGAGAGATACTAGTACCAGAGATTGACAAATTAGCAATAGGTTCTAAGCATAATGGTATCAAATCTACCGAATTAGAAATTGCAAAGTCATCATATGCCGAGAATATCAATATGTTACATAGATTTCAAAATGAACTAAAATCATTAGAAAAATTTGTAACAGCAGAAAATGTAAACACCGCTCTGCAAGTATATCAACAACAAAATATGGAAGCTTTTATCAACTATAGCCACAAGGTTTGTTCTACAGCAATTGAGCAGAAAATAACAACGGACTTACAAACCATGAAAAACAAATTTAATCCTGATTATGACCTGGGTAATGTCAGATTTTGTGATGTGGTAATATATGATTTTAATGGCAAAAGCCATGCAACACCAGAAGATTATCTAGCAGCAATAGGCAAAGATAATCAAGCAATGCAATATATTAACCCAGAATCAGTAATAGGTAAGGAAATAAAAAATGAATTAAAAAATGCCTATGAGGTACAAAAAAATCAAGGTATATCAGTTAAACCAATTTAGAAATTGACTAAAAAGGTGAATAGACTAAAACTATTGGTATCATAGATATACAGCTAACTATTTTAGAGAAAGTAGGAAATTGGCTTAAATCTATAGCCATAAATATTGGTGATAGATTACACTTAAACCCGTAATATTACCAAATTGAAAGCTATATAGAGTCTGTAGCCAAAATGGGAGGAGTATTAGAACAAACAAATGAAACCTTAAAAATTAAAAAGATTATTACTATGAATGATACTAATAAGCAAACCAATAAATTACCTCAAGGTACTGAAAAACGTATGATCAAACGTGCTGTGTTACTATATGAAGAATCAAATTCTATACAATATAATTTCATGTCAGAGAGTAATCGAGTAGCACTAAGATATTTAGCAAAACATCGTGGACTTGAAGTAGTAATAGAAAACTATAAGTTATGCAAGGACTTTGGAACCAGTAAGATATGGGATAGGACAAATAAACAATATTACCCGGTTTTATTTGCCTTTGCTCGAAATGCTGAAGGTAAAATTACTGCAGGACAATCAATATATTTAGACTACAAAACAAGTGCTAAAGCTGACATTGCAGTTAATAAACGTCGTTTCGGAAAAATTAATGGTTCTTTTGTAGAAATTCAACAAGCTCCTTCAATAAATCCCAAGAACAATACACCTGCAGATAATAACATCACCATTATCGCAAAGGGAGTAGAAACAGCTTTAAGTTTACAAGAAGCTAGTATTAATGGTAAAATTCTCTGTGCCCTTGTAGTTAAGAACATCAAGAACTATCAGCCACAACTAAATGAAGGTATCATAATTGCTGCAGATAATGATGGTTTAAATGCACTATCATTAAAAACAATCACCACCGCTAAAAAAAAATTGGAGCAGCAAGGTGCTATAGTTTCCATAGTGATGCCACCAGAAAAAGGTGACTTTAATGACGTTCTTAGAACCCAAAACAGGGAAGCAATAAGAGAGATAATAGTACCAGAGATTGACAAGTTAGTAATAAAGGTAGAAATTGCAAAGTCATCAGATGCTGAGAATATCAATATGTTACAGAAATTCCAAAATGAGCTAAAATCATTAGAAAAATTTGTAACAGCAGAAAATGTAAACACCGCTCTGAAAATATATAAGCAACAAAATATGGAAACCTTCATCAACTATAGCCACAAAGTTTGTTCTACAGTAATTGAGCAGAGAATAACAAAGGACTTACAAACCATGAAAAACAAATTTGATCCTAACTATGATCTTGGTAATGTCAAGTTTTGTGATGTGGTAATATATGATTTTAAGGGCAAAAGCCATGCAACACCAGAAGATTATCTAACAGCAATAGGCAAAGACAATCAAGCAATGCAATATATTAACCCAGAGTCAACAATAGGTAAGCAAATAAAAAATGAATTAAAAAACACCTCCGAAGTACAAAAAAATCATGGTATATCGGTTAAAGCAATTTAGAAATATGTATTTCAGGCTATCAGTTACAACATGAAATAGGAGTTATCCAGCATAGTATCTTAGGTATTTATCACCATGTATCACCACAACAACACTTGTAAGAATACGTTGATGAGTTCTGTTTAAGAGATAATTATGATATGTTTAATTTGTTGGTAAAACAAGCTGTTTTGTAAAATTGAAATGTTCTATATGTATACTAAAAGATTAGAAGCGTCTGTAACGCATGATATCTCAGTCCAACTTGCTAATCTTGGTTGGATTATCGATGAAAAAGACCCAAAGTGTAATGTCTTTCAGCAAAGAGTAAAACTTACAAAGCAAAAAGAATTACTTAGCGGTAAAATACCTGACTTTGTACTATACAAGGAAGGAAGTAACGATCCAATAATAATAATTGAGGCAAAAAAACCGAATGAAAGTATACAATTAGCAATGAACCAAGCATTGAATTTATATGCTAAACCACTAAATACACCACTTATATTTGCTTATAATGGAAGTTATATTGAAACGCAATATTTGTATAATGGACGTAATCTTAAAATTGACGGAGAAGATGTAAGGCAATTTATAAATCACCATACGGCACTCAGATTTGTTAATGAGGGTTCTGAAATACTATCTGCGGTAAATTTCATTCAGCATTCAAGAGACGAACTTATTAAAGTATTTAAAAGTGCAGCTAATTTACTAAGAGAGGATGGATTACAAGCTGGTCTTGATAGATTTGGGGCATTTTCTGATATTTTGTTTTTAAAAATTCTTGATGAAATTTCTGTTCTAAAGATGTGGGGAGGTGAAGAGAATACATTAGATGAGTACCTTAGATGGAGTTCCTTTTCTCAGAGAAAAGGAAATGAATTATATCAATATGTGAAAGATATTGTTTGGATTAAGATTAACGAGAAATATGGAGATATTTTTAACGAATCATTCCCTATTAATTCACCGGATATTTTTGAAAAAATTATTTGTGAGCTTTCAAAACTTAACCTTACGGCTTCAGATAGTGATGTGAATGGTGATGCTTTTGAGTATTTTTTAAAAAATGCTTACCAAGGCATCAAAATTAAAGATTTAGGCGAATATTTTACACCTAGAAACATTGTAAGAACAATGATAAGTATGGTTAATCCTAAA
>JAJIYL010000062.1 GCA_020881195.1 Rickettsia endosymbiont of Pseudomimeciton antennatum
GAAAAAAATAAGTAAATGTTAGAAATGCAATTAGCATAGGAATAAAAACAAATATAACGGCATTGCGTTTTCTAACAGATTCTTCACGATCTAAACGACTCTCCTGTTCTTCATATGTTTCCCCTAATTCATTACGCCATACATCTTCTTGATCTGAATTATTTTCTAGCATCTTATACCCTCCATTTTCTAGTTTATGAATTTACAACGGCTTAGTAGTTAAACTACAAGAAATTGTATACAAATTTAATCTTTAGTTATATTAATTTAAATTGAATCTATTGTAAAGATTATTAGATTTCTAGTTGGTAAAAAACTTCAACACCAGATAAGTGATTAGAAATTGCTTCGTCGGTTCACGCCTCCTTGCAATGACTTATAAAGTAATGCTATTCGGGTTAGCTATAAAAATAATAAAAATATTTTTCACAAAACACTTAGCGTACATCATAATTAGTATATACTACAGAAACTTGATAAATCATATTAATTAGCATGAAAATTCTTGCCGGTCTTAATCACAAAAAATTAGCTAGATATTTAGCTAATGAGCTAAATGGTCAATATGTGGAAACTTATATTACAACTTTTGATGATAGTGAAACAAAAGTACAAATTCTTGAGGATGTGCAAGGGTGTGATGTTGTTATAGTACAATCTACTTCTAGACCGACCAATAACCACTTGATGGAACTTTTATTATTAGTCGATACGGTAAAAAGAGCAGGAGCTTCACAGGTGATTGCGGTTATACCCTATTTTGGCTATAGTCGCCAAGATCGTAGATATGATAGTTTTTCTTCGGTTCCTGCCCGTCTGGTAGCCAATATGTTAGAAGTTGCCGGTGTTGATCGCATAATAACTGTCGATTTGCATTCACAGCAATTAGAGGGGTTCTTTAAAATTGCCGTACAAAATCTTGAGCCAATAAGTTTGTTTGCTCCGATTATTGAAGCCTATAGTAATTCTATTATTGTCTCTCCAGATATTGGTGGTTTTGTACGTGTAGGTGCGGTTAACAAGATTTTTAACATAAATATGGCTGTTATTAATAAAAGTAGAGATAGCAATGACCAATGCCAAATGTCCGAAATAATAGGTAACGTTTCAGGCAAGCATTGTCTATTAATTGATGATATTGTTGATAGTGGTGAAACCATTTGTAAGGGAGCTAAGCTATTAATGGAAGTAGGTGCACTATCTGTTAGTGCTTTTATAACTCACCCAGTGCTTTCTGGGTCGTCTAAAGAAAACATTGAAAATTCTGATATAATGAACGTCTATGTAACCGATACTATAGAAACTAGCGATTTACCTTCTAAATTTCATGTAATATCCGTTACTCCAATTATTGTAGCAGCATTACAAAAATCTGTAAGATTGAGGGTTTAGGATTTTATTATGCATAATGCTCGTTGTACACTTGAAATAGATTTAGCAAAAATTCGTGCTAATTATCGTATTATTTCTGAAATTTGCACAAATTCAGAAATTGCTGCTGTGGTAAAGGCTAACAGCTATGGACTTGGGGCTGATAGTATCGCACCAGCATTACAGATAGAGAATTGTCAGAATTTTTTTGTAAACTCAGTTAATGAGGGAGTAGAATTACGTAAAGTGTTAGGATCGAAATCTAATATTTTCGTGTTCCATGGTGTATTTTATAATGATGTTGAGGAATTTAGCAATAGTAACTTAATTCCGGTGCTTAATAATTTACAACAAGTTGCAATTTGGCAAAAGTTTGCTGCTGTTAAACAACAAGCACTACGCTGTATAATCCATATCGATACCGGCATGAATCGTTTGGGAATGCTTGATATAGAGATGCAGCGTATCATAGACAATCCTGACCTATTAGCTGGTCTTGAATTACAATATATTATAAGTCATTTATCTGCCTCTGAAATAGCTGATAACCCTTATAATTTACAGCAATTAACAAAATTTAAACATTATTTAAAATATTTTCCAACAGCCAAAGCTAGTTTAGCTAATTCTAGTAGTATATTTCTGGGGAAAGAATATCATTTTGATTTAATACGTCCTGGTGCTGCATTATATGGACTTAATCCTTTGGGAAATGCCTCGAAAAATCCGATGCATAATCCAATTAGGCTCACTGCCCCGATAATACAATTACGAGAATTACCACCAGAAAGTTACATTGGTTATAATATGACCTTTAAGACAAATCGTAATAGACTGATTGCTACCTTGCCTCTTGGTTATGCTGATGGTTATTCTAGGGCTTTTAGCAATTGTGGAGAAGTTTGTGTTGGTTCCTACTTAGCTCCTGTAGTTGGCAGGGTGTCGATGGATTTAATTACCATTGATGTTACTGAACTACCACCAAACGAAGTCTTTTTAGGACAGCAAGTGGAGATTATAGGGGATTATTGCACTCCAGATAAAATAGCTAATATAATAAACACCATTGGTTATGAAATTTTTACCATGCTTGGTGACAGATATAAGAGAGTATATAAAAATGATTCTTAATATAGTTAATTTATTCGGTAAACATACTATTGCTTTTGCTAGAACTATAGGTGCTTTTTCTCTATTTACTATTTCGGTAGTTACTAGTATTTTTAGGCGTCCCTTATATTGCAACTTGCTATTAAAACAGTTGTTATCTATAGGCTTCTACTCTCTACCAGTTGTCGCTATGACTACTTTTTTTTCCGGGGCTGTGCTTGCATTACAAAGTTACACAGGTTTTTCTCGTTTCTCGGCTGAAAGTTCAATAGCTACGGTGGTAGTTTTGTCAATAACTAGAGAACTTGGTCCAGTTCTGGCTGGTCTTATGGTGGCTGGTAGGGTTGGTGCATCAATTGCTGCGGAAATAGCTACTATGAGAGTGACGGAACAAATAGATGCACTTTATACTTTATCAACTGATCCGATAAAATATTTAGTTCTGCCAAGAGTGCTGGCTGCAGTTATTACATTACCATGTTTAGTATTAATAGGTGATGTATTAGGAGTAATGGGTGGTTATTTGGTAAGTGTTTATAAGCTTGATTTTAATAGCTCTAGTTATATAGTAAATAGCTTTAAATTTTTACAATCAATCGATGTCATTTCTGGTTTGGTAAAAGCAGCAGTCTTTGGTTTTATTATTGCAATAATAAGTTGCTATAGTGGCTATTGCTCTGGAACAGGAGCAAAAGGAGTCGGAAATGCTACAACTTCGGCAGTAGTAAGTTCCTCAGTACTGATTTTAATTAGCAATTATTTGATAACAACATGTTTTTTTTAAAGTTATGAATAACCAATCAAAAATAAAAATACGTTCATTATATAAATCTTTTGGTAATCGAAAGGTACTTAATGGTATAGACTTAGACATAAAACAGGATAGTTCGATAGTAATCCTTGGTGGTTCAGGAACTGGTAAATCAGTGCTAATCAAGACGATAGTTGGATTAATACAACCTGATGAAGGTAGTATAGTTATTGATGGAGTAGAAACTGTCAATATCTCAAGTAAAGATAGATTTAAAATGATGGAAACTATGGGCTTTCTATTCCAGGGTGGAGCACTTTTTGATTCTTTAACTGTTCAAGATAATATTACATTTTTTGCTGAAAAATTGTATAAATTGTCTCCCAAAAATAAACAAGAATTAGCGGCATCTAAACTTAATTCGGTAGGTTTGTCTAGCAGAATACTCAATCTTTATCCATCTGAGCTTTCTGGTGGTATGCAAAAAAGAGTATCTTTAGCTAGGGCTATTTGCGGCAATCCTTTGGTTCTTTTTCTTGATGAACCAACTACCGGTCTTGACCCTATCATGGCTAATGTTATTAATGAATTAATAATTAAAGTCCAAGAAGAGCTAAAAGCTACTACCATTACCATAACCCATGATATGAATAGTGCTTATATGATAGCTAAAGAGGTTGCTATGATTTATCAAGGAAAAATTTTATGGTTTGGTACAAAAGATGAGATAAAAAATAGTGATAACCCTTATTTACAACAATTTGTTAATGGTTTAACTACTGGACCAATTGAGGTGTGAACGTTCACGGAAAAAAAGTTAAAGTACAAGGTGTCTATTAGCGAGGAGCTACTTTAGTGGCGACGCGGTAATCCAAAAAATGATCAAGAATGAATTGCTTCATCGGCTCACGCCTTCTCTCAATGACGCTTGGCGAGCAGATTTTTTATTCATAATAAGAAAATAGCAAAAAAACCGTGAACGCTCACAGACGTTTTGTACTTTAACTTTTTTCCGTGAACGCTTACCCTCGCTAATAGTGCCAGGCTACTTTAAATGCCATGCGTAAATTTAAATTTTGTTCACATATCCTAATATATATATTTATTAGACAGAAATCTTTGGACTACACTTTGTAATCCTTAAAGTTAGTTGGTAGCGAGGGAGGGATTTGAACCCCCGACACGCGGATTATGATTCCGCTGCTCTAACCAACTGAGCTACCCCGCCATGATAGAAAGGTGAGAGTTCACGGAAAAAAGTTAAAGTACAAAACGTCGTTGCGAGAAGGCGTAAGCCAAGAAGCAATCCATAAAATTAGTATAAACCTGGATTGCTTCGTTGCTATACTCAAATGATTTGGAGAATTGGAACGTAAAACAAGGGGTGAGCGAGCGGAACGTACAACTAGTACGTGAACACGCGGAAACCCCGAAGTTTTGCGGAGCCAATTCTTCAAAGCAGAAGAGTATACTAAAGTAGCTTCTCGCAATGACATATATGCAGCCCAAACGTCATGGCTCAGAGGCGTGAAGCCCGAACGAAGCAATCCATTCCTGATCATTCTTTGGATTGCCGCGTCACCGCAAAGCGGCTCTTCCCTAATAGATGCTTGGCGAGCAGATTTTTTATTTATCATAAGAAAATAGCAAAAAAACCGTGAACGCTCACTGAATATAAGCAGTTTCTTACAGAAGAACTTTAACGTTTAGAAAATTGTGTACTTTTTCTAGCCTTATGCTTACCATATTTTTTCCGCTCTACAACTCTTGAGTCTCTGGTTAAGAAACCAGATTTGCGCAAAATACTGTGAAATTCTGGGGCGATTTTAGCAAGAGCTCTAGCAATACCATGTAATACAGCCCCCATTTGTCCTGACATTCCACCACCTTTGACAGTACATATTACATCATACTGCCCGGAAGTTTTGGTTACAACAAATGTCTGTAAGAGAGATTTGGTATGAGATTCACGAGTAAAATATTGTTCCACGTCTTTTCTGTTAACAATTACCTTACCGCTACCACTCTTTAACCAGACTCTAGCAATTGCATTCTTTCTTCTGCCAGTACCATAAACTTTGTTATCACTGTTTTCTGCAGACGTTTTTTGCTTAACTAATTTACTTTGAATTGTAACGCTCTTGGTATTTTCGCTTTGAACCTTCAATGTTGTCATATTCACTATTTTTTATTCTTTGTATTTTTGCTTGCAAAATCATAAATCTCTGGCTGTTGAGCTTTATGTGGGTGTTCATTCTCTGCGTAAACATATAGATTACCCATCTGCTTTGACCCCAGAACATTTCTTGTAATCATTCTTTTCACAGAGAGTTTAACGACACGTTCAGGGTACTTACCAGCCAGAATTTTTCCAGCAGTTGTATCTTTTATTCCACCCGGAAACCCGGTATGACGATAATAAATTTTACCATCTTTAAGAGCTGATTTTTTACCTGTCAAACAAATATGTTTGGCATTAGTTATTATTACATAATCCCCACAATCTAAATGAGGGGTAAAAGAAGGCTTATGTTTACCGCGTAAGATTTTAGCTACTTCACTAGCAAGCCTGCCTAATACAAGGTCTTTAGCATCTATAACCCACCATTTTTTTTGAATTTGTGATGGTTTTGCAGAATAAGTTTTCACGTTATATATCTTTATTAATTAGAATTATACTTGGAAATAGCACAAAAACTGCTGTTGCCACTCCTCAATCTGAGCTATATTAAATAGCATTATAATTAGTGTTTTGTCAAGATAAATGTACAATATATTAAATATATACCATAATATAGTCTCTTGACTAATCTACCAACATAATTTTTTTATCAGTAATAACATACATAGCACCACAACAGGTTTTGCCCTGATATTCAATATCTTTAATAATTTTACTAATCACCGGGATGGTGCTTAAATTACCATTAATATCTGATTGGAAACTATATAATTCACCTTTAGTAGAGATAATATTTAAGTTCCAATCTTTTTCCTCAGTTGTTTTACCAATTATCGGGGCTAAAAATGATGAAGCTTTAACTTTCTTGACATCTTTCCCATCGTTTAGATCTGCTACAAACTTAACTTTACCAAATTCAGTGCTTATGGCAGCCACTTGTCCAGCATTATTGGTTATAAATAAACTATTGCCAGCTAAAGACATTGATTGTACATCATAAGCTTTAGTTTGCCAGAGGATATTACCTGTCATAATGTCTAGCTTTATTAGCTTGCCAGTACTATTAGCTATGTATATGTGAGAATTATTGATAACAGGTTTGCATAATATAAAAGCTGCCTCAAAATTTGGTAAACCTATTTCTTGCTTGCTAGATAAATCGTTAGTCCATAAAATTTTACCACTATTAGCTTCTAGAGCAAGAATTTGCCCTGAATTATAGTTTATTATCACATAACCATTTTGTACTATTGGAGCAACATGATAACTTGATGACAGAGTTTCAATTATACCTTCATGTTGCCAAACAAAATTTAATTTCTTAATATTAATCGCTAATATTTGATTAGTTACTGTTTGAACTATAATAGTATGATCATTAATTAATACCGGTTTTATTTTGGTAATATCAGGCAGCTCTTTTCTGATGATTTCATGCCCTGATTTACTATCTAAAACTACCAAAAATCTTGAACCATAGGTAACGTATAGTTTATCATTATGGTGTAAGATCCCACCACCAGAATAATAGTCACTTTTGTTAGTGCTTATATTATATGACCACATAATAGATTTGTCTTTCATAGAAAAGGCAGAAACATTACCTTTACTATCGATGGTATAGACAACAGCTTTTTTAAAGATTGGTTCGGCTATTATTTTATGTTGTGTAATAGTATATTCTTTATTTCGAAGCATTTCAGGGCTAAATATATTTGTCTTTACCGTAGAATCTATTTGAATTGCTTCGTTACTTTCTACAGATAATCTAGGAGTTAATTCTACAATATTTTTAATTTTTGTAGCTCCAAGACCACAAGAAGTTAGAATAAAAGGTAGTAAGAAAATAATTAATCGTTGTTTTATCATAATTTAGACCTTGTATTATTGTAAGTTTAAAAGCAAAGCTTTAGCCTGCTCTTTAACTACTTGAGTTGTACTTTCTAGTGAGAGCAGTTTTTTCAAAGTATTTTCTGCTAAATCTTTTGAGTTGTTTTTAATATACCAAGTTGCTTTGATAATATTTGCTGTACCAAAGAATGGTTTATTTTCATCATCAAAATAATTTAAATATTTCTCGATTTCATTAATGTTTATATCAGATAAATTTGGGTCGTCTATCATTAAACTCAACCAAAGTAAACGGGCGTACGCACTTGTTAATTCGTCATAATTATTATCATCGATAACTTTTTTTAGTAAAGCTTTGGCTTCGATAAAATCTCCTTGGTGTATTTTGATACTAACTTGCTCAATAGCAGCTAAGCCCTCTACTTTATTATTACTTGTTGTCATTAAATTATCCAAAGATTTTATAGCAAGATCTTTATTATCATTAATAAGTGCAATAGATTTAACTAAAATATCACCTGTCTTTTGATTATTCTCTATTTCCTTTCCATCACGCCAGTTATTTATTAACATAAATAATATCACTATAAGTGTAAGGATTATAATTATAGGAAGAAATTTTTTAAAGTAATAAAGTTTCTTTTCTTCATTTTTATCACTTAAAACTTCTTGTAAAATGTCTGTCATGATTATTTACCAATTATTATTCACCTGTTTGTTCCTAACGCTTACAAGCAAATTTAGTTCTTGCATCCTTAGCCCTTTTTATTGATGTAGCTGATCTATTCGGAAACTCTGTTTCAAGTTTATCCAAAATAGAGCATGCTTCTTGTATTTTTTTTAGCTCTCCAAGAGATAATGCTAATTTTAGCAATGAGTCAGAAGCTTTGCTTCCTTTTGGTGATTGTTTGTAACCTTTTAAATAATTTATCGCCGCTTTATCAAACATATTACGTCTAAAAAAAGACTCTCCATACCAAAAATAAGCATTACTTAACAAAGGACTATTAGAATAATTTTTTAAGAAATTTGCAAATTTTTCTTCAGCATCTGTTAATTTATTATCTTTTAAAGAAGCAAGTGCTAAGTCATAAAGCTGTTTATCTTTTGGCATCCCCGAAATAGGTTTTACAATATCATACGACACAACTTCTTTTTCTACTTTTTTAGTAGATGGTATGTCAAAAACATCGCTTTCCATAGAATCATCTACTAAGTTTTTTGCTGTAGCACTAGTATCTTGGGGGCTTATTACCTCTTGTTTTGTAGAGTTTAAAAATTTCTCTAATTTAGCAATAGTATGTTCTATTATTTCAATTCTGCCGAGTAAATGTTGATTTTCTTTTTCCAAAACATCTAATCTTTCCGTACAATCATTAGATGCGTCAAATTTCAAACTTTTTCTAGTAATTTGATTTTCAGCCAATGCTTGCGTAGCAATCAAAATAATTAGTAAATATATAGAAATTATTTTCATACATTAATATTTGATTTAAAGGTTATAAAACCAGCTGAGTATACTAGAATTTTTATAGTAATCTATAACTTTTCAGTTCAGCTTGATTTTTTATAACTAAGGCTAACATTACACCAAATTCAGTTATATTTATAAATATAGCAGATTTTTATGCTCCACTAATAGCTGTTTTCATTATTTTTTGCAGTATAGTCAATTGATGAGAAGTTGGTGACGTCGTCACTCGTCGCTCGCCTATTACTTATAGGCGTCACTCCATCGCTCCTAGCCCCAAATTCTCCTGAATTGACTATATAGCTAATCCGGGAAAGTTATAGGAGAATAGACAAGGTGTATATAATAGATTATAAAGAAATGAGATATTTAACAAATTAAAATATATTTTTATAATGAAAGCATAAAGCCAAGATAATGATTGATATAAACCAACAACAAATATTAAATAAAATTTCAAATATTACCTTTAGTGATAATACGAAATTAATCGATATTATATCTAATATTGTAATTAAGAATAAAAATATTGGTTTTGCTATTGATATTTTTGGTAAGGATTCTAAGGAAGTCGACGAAATAAAAATTAAAGCTATCAATAAATTAAATGAAATAGCTAATATTGGCAAAATAACTATCGTTTTAACGAGCAGCAAAAACTTAGCTAAGAAATCAACTAATCCAAAAGTTAAGCATTTCATTGATGGAGTAAAAAAGGTTATATTAGTGGCATCTGGTAAAGGAGGGGTTGGTAAGTCTACTGTAACTGCATTGATAGCCGAGCAACTAAATCTTGAGGGACACAAGGTAGGAATAGTGGATGCAGATATTTATGGTCCGTCAATTCCGCAAATATTTGGTATTAGTGATGTACCAGAAATAGTATATAATAAAATGACCCCTTTAAAATCACGGGGCATTGAAATTATTTCTATAGGATTTCTTATTCGCAATAATTCTGCTATTGTTTGGCGTGGCCCAATGGCTAGCAAGACAATTTACCAGCTATTATCTCTCACTAATTGGCAGGAGTTAGATTATTTAATTATTGACATGCCCCCTGGTACCGGTGATATTCACCTAAGTATTTTAGAAAATTACCAATTAGATGGAGTAATAATAGTGACTACTCCACAAAAAATGGCAGCAATAGATGTCGTCAGGTCGATTGATCTATACAAAAAATTTAACTTGCCAATTTTAGGTATTATAGAAAATATGAGCTATTTAGTTGAAGCAAGTTCAGGAAAGAAAATCGAGATATTTAGTGGCAATAGTGGAGAAAATTTTGCCAAAGAATATAATATACCATTAATCTGTAAGATTCCTATCGAACCAAAATTATCCGATAATTGTGATAATGGTATTAGTCTTACAGATATAATTAAACTACCAATAGATTTCCTGTATAGCTAACCTGATTAGCATTACGCTGCTATTAGCAAGGAGCTACTTTAGTAGCAGATATCCTAAGCGTCATTGCACATCGACGTCCAAATTACCAGCAGAAATAGAGTTATGCAAGATATCTAATGACTATGATGAGAAATTCCATAGAACCCCTATGAGAAAATAATTTAAATAGAAAACCATATTTTTATATGTATAATAATTATTTTTATGTTATTCTGGACGATAAGACATGCAATTTTCTTTTGAGTGGGACGAGGAAAAAAATAAGGTGAATATTGAGAAACATCAAGTAAGCTTTTACGAAGCACAAAAAGCTTTTTTAGACTTAAATAGGATAATATTAGAAGATCTTGATCATAGCAATAACGAAGATAGATATTTTTGCTTAGGTAAAGTAAAAAAACATATTTTAACAGTTCGATTTACCACTAGAAATAATATCATAAGGATTTTTGGTGCAGGTTATTGGAGAAAAGGAAAAAAGATTTATGAAAAAGAAAATAAAATATAGTGATGGTGAAATAAAAGAAGTGAAAATAATAAGTGACTTCTTACCAGCACCTGAGAATTTAATCCTAAAAGATAATACCGTTAAAATTACTATTTCTTTAAGTAAAGAAAGTGTTGATTTTTTTAAGTCTCAAGCGTCTAAACATCATATTCCCTATCAAAAAATGATAAAAACCTTATTAGATAAATACGTTAACCGTTATATGTAGAATGTCACATTATAATTATACGTAATTCTGCGTTTTAAGACTCATACAATGATGTAAAATTATTTTTGGGTATTGGTAAATTTACAATTGCTTCGTCGCTACTGAAGTAGCTCCTCGCTAATAGACGCTTGGGATATCTAAAACCTTCTCAGGTTAGTTATAAAACAATTTGTTTAATAAGTAGGATTATATGTCAAACATAGTCAAGATAGAAGAAATGCCAACTATTAAAAGACCTGATTGGATAAAGGTTAAGGCACCAAATTCATATCAATATCATGAGACAAGAAAGATAATCGAGAATTTAAAATTAAATACAGTCTGTCAAGAAGCTGCCTGCCCTAATATAGGAGAATGTTGGGCAAAAAAACACGCTACAGTTATGATTTTGGGATCTGTCTGCACTCGTGCCTGCCGTTTTTGTAATGTTCAAACTGGTCGTCCCGATTTACTCGATCCACATGAGCCACAAAGATTAGCTCAAGCTGTGATGAAATTAGGACTCGAACATGTGGTAATTACTTCAGTTGATCGGGATGATTTAGATGATGGTGGAGCTGAACATTTTGCTAATTGTATAAAAGAAATAAGGCTAGCCTCTCCTCATACCACAATTGAAGTTCTAACCCCAGATTTTCTTAAAAAAGATGGAGCAGCTGATATAGTGGTATCAGCAAAACCTGACGTTTATAATCATAATGTAGAAACAGTACCTTCTTTATACAAAACTATTAGACCAGGAGCTAGGTACTATAATTCACTAAGTCTTTTGCATAATGTAAAAAAATTAGATCCTGAGATTTTTACTAAATCAGGTATGATGGTTGGTCTTGGAGAATCAAGCGATGAAATTATGCAAGTGATGGACGATTTAAGAGAAGCTAAAGTTGATTTCCTAACTATCGGACAATATTTACAGCCAACCAAAAATCATGCAGTAGTTGCTAGATATGTTTCTCCAGAAGAATTTAAATATCTTGAAAGAATAGCTAAAGTTAAAGGATTTTCGATGGTTTCTGCCAGTCCATTAACCCGTTCTTCTTATCATGCTGGTGAAGATTTTCAAAAATTAAAGGATAACATTAAATCCAAGAATTATATAGCTAACCTGGGTTAGTATTTATCCATAGTAAACTGGCGTCCGTCTTATACCAGTTCTCGAAATTAATTTATGTTGGTAATTTGTGCGTCGATCCGGTACTTGCATCCTCACGTACATTTAAGTACGCTGCGGTGCTGCGTTCCGTGTCTCCTACAAATTCCTCAACCTAAATTAATTTCGAGAACTGGTATTATTAGCGAGGAGGGCATAAGCACGACGAAGCAATCCAAGAAAATGGTTAGAAATGGACTCCCTTAGAGTCAATATAAACCATTATTTACATTGACTTCAATATCTATTATATCATAATTTTAACTTACAATAACTACATTACAAATATATGAAAACTGTTTTACCTGAACGCTCCCTGATCATTCAAGAAAGACTTGATAATATTGTCAAAGAAATTCTACATGTGTCAGAAAAAAAAGTTGCGATGATTATTTTATTTGGCTCGTATGCCAGAGGCGATTGGGTACAAGATGAGTATAAAAAAGGTCATATTACCTATAGCTATCAAAGTGATCTCGATATTATGTTGGTCATGAAGAAAAACAAATATGCCGGTCTTGCTGGGTTATCAATAGAAGATAAAATAGAAAAAAGGCTAGAGAGAAAATCATTAAGAAGCCCTTTTGATTTATGGGTAACTTTGGTGCTGGAATCAATCAAGACGGTAAATAGTCAGTTGGAAAAGGGGCATTATTTCTTTTCTGATATTAAAAAAGAAGGAATTCTTTTATATGATAGCGGTGAATTTCAGTTGGCGGAAGCTAAAAACTTACCCTGGGAAGAAAGAAGACAAATAGCTAAAGAAGATTATGAATATTGGTTTGCAAGAGGCACGGGTTTTTTTATGGGGGCAAATTTTTATTTTGAAAGGGGTGAGTATGCTATATCAGCCTTTTTACTTCATCAAGCTACCGAAAGCTTTTATAATGCTATCCTGTTAGTTTTTTCCGGTTATAAGCCAAAGTTACACGACATCAGAAAGCTAGGGAGTATATCTGGAAATTACAATGAAGAATTATGGCAGATATTTCCTCATTCTAGCGTTGAGCAAAGGCAATGTTTTAGATTACTTGAGCAGGCTTATGTTGAAGCTCGCTATAACAAAGATTATAGAATAACTAAAGAACAGCTACTTTACCTTATTGATAGGGTGGAACAATTAAAAACAGTGACCGAAAAAATTTGCTTGGAGAGAATTAATAAAGAGACAATTTAAGCCCCTTAAAATAGACAAAGTAGGTCTATAAACGCAATGACCTATAAGTTTGAGCTATTGGGACGTGTAGTAGTTTCGTTGTTATGAATATAACAATAGACCTCTTGCAAAACTCGCTTATGCTGAGGGATTTGGAGGAGACGCGGAACGCAGAACCGCAGCGTACTCTAGCGTACGTGAGGATTCGAGTACCGCATCGACGTACAAATCACCAGCAGAAGTAGAGTTTTGCAAGAGGTTTAATCTTTGCGATGTTGAATTATTAGTATATTAATTGTCGTATCTATTATTTGATAAATCACTCTATAATCACCAATTCTGAGGGAGCGGCAACCTTTGAAGCTATGTTTTAAAGGTTTACCAAATTTTATTGGATCAGATAATAGCTTTTTTTCAATGGTTATCTTTATTAAAGATTTGACTGGTGTAGAAAGCTTAGGAATATCTTTGTGTATAACTTGATCTGAATAGAGGAGGTTATACATTTATTTCCAAGTGTCCGTATGATTAATCCATTCCTTAGTACTACATATCCTTTCATCTGCTAACTTAGCTAATATTTTGTCCTCTTGAAGTTCTAAACTAGTTATAATAAGACCTTTTGCTACTTTAGATAGGGATTCATTGTTGATTTTGGCAATATCTACAATTTCATCAAATATTTTCTCGTCTAAAGATACTAATAATCGTTTAGCTGCCATAAGATCACTCTAAATTTATTTGTTATGACTTAATTGTATCACATATGATACAAAATATCAATAAGGGAACTAACATAATGTTGAAGCTCGCTATAACAAAGATTATAGAATAACTAAAGAACAGCTACTTTATGTTATTGATAGGGTTAAAAAATTAAAAACAGTGAACAAAATTTGTCTAGACAATGAGAGCTGCTATGATACTATTTCAATTATTACTTACCAGTGACATTTGAGTACTCACTTATAAAAGGAGGTATTCACTAACTGAACGTAATAAATTGGAAGCAATATCAATATGCCAATATTAGATAAAACTTTTTCAGGAGTGAATAAGGTAATCAAATGCCTTATATTGAGTTGTTTTCATGTTAATATACTCTATGTTTCTGTAGCATTAGGACAACCCCCAGTTAAATATGTATCAAATTTTTTTAAAAGTATATGGAGGGATTTTGAAGAGAGACCTAAAATGCTAATTCCTGGTGGTGGTATGTTATTACCTAGCAGGTCAGTTATTAACCAAAACACTGAACCTATAAAGCCAATATCACAGCCATCTGTTAATACGCCACCTCTAGCAGCGGTAGATGCATCTCAAAATAATTTATTAAAAGAGTCTAGTGATAATGATATATCTTATAATAATTACGGAACAGATTTAAGTGATCATGACACAGATTCTCTTGTTGATAGGAATGATATACTCCATACTTATATAGAAATAGACCCAACTATTCCTGACAGTTATAGGGTAATAGAGTTAGATTATGACACAGATTCTCTCGTTGAGATTAATAATAATTCTGATAATAGTTCGTTAATAGACTCTAGTGACCATGATGCGGATTCTCTTTTGGGTATTAGTAATATTCCCGATAATTTGTTCACATCATTAGATTCTACCAATATCTCGAACAAACCAGTAACTAGTCAAGACACTGAACCTGTAATTCCAATTCACAACCATCCGAATGCTAATACGATGTTACCTTCAGCGGAAGTAGTCGTTCGAGAAGAACTAATCATTCCAGAAAGAGCAGTTGTTTTAGCAGAAGCACCAGGAGGAGGTGGTGGAGTACCGCCAGGAGGAGGTGGTGGAGTACCACCAGAAGGAGGTGGTGGAGTACCGCCAGGAGGGGGTGGTGGAGTACCGCCAGGAGGGGGTGGTGGAGTACCACCAGAAGGGGTAGTGGAGTATCCACCAGGAGGGGTGGTGGAACACCCACCAGAAGAGGTAGTGGAGTACCCACCAGGAGGGGTGGTGGAACACCCACCAGAAGAGGTAGTGGAACACCAGCAGAAGGAGGTGGTGAAACACCAGCAGAAGAAGGTGGTGGAACACCACCTCCAAGAAAGTGGTGGTACACCGCCAGGAGGAGGTGGTGGAACACCACCAGAAAAAAAAGCCGTGCCAGCAATAGAAGCTGCATCTCCAGTAGATGTAACAACTAACCCCGAGAACATAGCAATAGCATTATTACAAAAACAAAAAGAAACAATAAGAGTTGTTACCTTAGCGGTAAATGAAATAATTATATTATCTTATGAATTTGCAAACTCAACTATTGATTTAAGATTAACCAATCTAAGGCATTTAAACAATCTTACTGCTCTTGCCGCTGGTGATGAAGCCAATATTGTTCCTAAAAATCTGTGGATTAGTGGTACAATAGGTACAGCCAAATATAATGGGGAAAGCATGTTAAGTGGCTATAGTGGTAGAACTAGTGCTACCACTATTGGAGGCGATATAGAATTGTCAAGTGGTAGCATTATTGGAGGAGCTTATAACTATGTTCTCGCTAATTTCAAATACAAGGAGCGTATTAACAAAGTTGCTGCCCATACCCACGTAATATCTATATATGGTCAAACTAACTTGTCTGAGAAATTAATATTACAGGGATTTATTTCTTTCGCTTTGGGTAACGTTTCTGCAAAATTACCTGTACAAAATCAGCTAGTTAAAGCTAAATTTACTAATACTTCATATAGCAAAAAACTATTAGTTGCTTACAAGTCAAGGGTTGGTACAGTATTAATTACCCCACATATTGGGTTTAAGTGCGGATGGTACAATATTGCTGGATATGATGAAAATTTTGAGAGACAAAGTCTATCGGTTGCTGCTACTAATAATCAAAGGGCTTCTGGGGTTATAGGATTTGAAGTAATTATGCCATTGAAGATTAATAATACTATCCAAGTGACTCCTGGATTACATATGGAAGCTGAAAAGTTTTTGCATAATAAACAACAAAAGCTTCGTATGCAGATAATGTCAGGTCAATCTAACAACCGAGAGGAAGTATTCCTACTTGAAGAACCGGCTAAATACTACTATAAAATTGGTGGAACTATTAATATAAAACGTGGACCAACAGACATTATGGCAGTATATGATTATTTAGTTTCTAATGCTAAATATTCCAGCCATCAAGGTTCACTAAAATTAAAATTATCATTCTAAGATTATTGTTTTCTTAAGTTGACGCCCATGTGTAATGACGAGAGTGCTACGTGGTATCGCTAATAGCACCAGGCTATTTTCCCTATGACTTTTAAATGTCATGCGTAAGGTGAGTTAGCTATATAGTCACAAAATTAGCTTTTTGCATAGGCTAAAAGAATAATTTTTATAAAAAAATAATAACTTCTTTGCTAATATGTGCTAGAATCCGATATTAGGTTCTGTGTACAGAACCTAAGTAAGGTAATCAATTATTTTAGGCTAATGGATAAGGTATTAAATTCTGTTCAAGAATATATTAAGTCTGGTGAATATTTTGTTGATGCTAGAAGATGGTATAATTTTGAATATCTATATCCACTTGTACAAAGATCATTTTTATTGATATTTACCGTAGTTTTCTTTGTATTATTTCTAGCTGTGGTGGTTAATTTTCAGACTTTATTACCAGCAGTTCGACAGGTAAGATACGCAATTAGTGCTGAATCTCTTAAAAGTGCAACAATAACTAATGCTAATCATATAAAAAGTGATGCTATCAATTCTATTGCAGATATTATGATTAGAAATTACGTGATACACAGAGAATCTTATGATTATGATTTTCTTCGCCCCCAGTTTATATTTATTCAGAATAGTTCTACACGTATAATATTTAGACAATTTGCCAATTTTATGAATATTGACAATTCATTGTCGCCAGTTATGCGTTACCAAAGATCCTTAAGGCGTTCTGTTAATATATTATCGGTGGTTTATCATAAAAATAATAAGGCTGATGTCATATTTACATCGATAGCAAAAAACTCCGCTAATGATATTTTGGAAAATATGGTGTGGCAAGCTACAATAAGTTTTGAAATAGATGCAATTAACATTCATTTACCCTCTAACTCAAAATTTAATTTTGTTGTCACTGGTTACAAACTTAAGTTAATAGAAGATAAAAGTAAGAAATAAAATGAAGCAACTAATAATATTATTTATATTAGTATTTTTTGTAAATACTGCGTTAGCTGTTAGGGAATCTAGACCATTGTCGATCGATAGCAGAATTAGGGTAATGGTGTATAGTCCTGATGATGTATTCAAGTTCACCGGATATTACGGTTATCAGGCTAGTATAGAGCTAGCAAAAGAGGAAGAAATAGTTAGTATTTCCATGGGGGATACTACTTCTTGGCAAATAGTACCAGCTGGTCATCGGATTTTCATTAAGCCAATGGAACAAGATGCCACAACTAATATGACGATTATTACTAACAAACGAACTTACTTTTTTGAACTATATGCTGCAGAAACTTCAGATATGAGAGATCCAGAAATGGTTTTTAATTTAAGGTTTATCTATCCTGATGATGAGAATTCTGGAGATCATTTGCAAACTTATGCTACATCCTCAGCTAACCTAGATTTATCTCATCCTGAGAAATATAATTTCAATTATTCGATAAGTGGTAATGAATCGATTGCCCCAATTAAAATTTTTGATGATGGAGTGTATACTTACTTACAATTTAGAGATAAAAACGCTGAGTTACCAGCTATTTTTGCAGTTGATGAAGCTCTTAGAGAATCGATGGTAAATTATCGCCTTGCCCAAGATAATGCTAATATGGTGATTATCGAGCAGGTATTTCACAAACTGTCAATACGTCATGGTAAGAAAATAGTATGTGTGTTTAATGAAGCATTTAAACCGTATTAGACTTCCCACATAAGTCAAAGATAGTTGAGGGATTTTTAGAAGAAACGAAGCCGAGTACCGCAGCGTACATAAACGTACGTGAGGAGCGGAGGCGAGTTTCGACGACAAAATCACCAACTAGATTGACTTATGCGGGAAGTCTATTAATTAAGTTAAGTAACAATGTTTTTAGAAACTCTATATATCTCAAAAATTTTATATTTGTTAACACTGCTCGTATTAACTAGTGGTTTGTTTATAATGTTAACCAGCGATAATTATGTTCGTAAGATTATTGGGCTGAGTGTTATGCAAAGTTCGGTGCTAATTTTTTACCTGATGCTTGGCAAGGTGAATGGGGGTATTGTGCCAATTGAGCGTAATTTGCTGCAGGATTCTCAGCTTTATGTAAGTCCATTACCCCAGGTATTAATGCTTACGGCTATTGTCGTTGGTTTTGCTACATTATCATTAGGTCTTAGCTTGATTTATCGTATTTCTAAGCAATTTAATACTATATCGGAGCATGAAATTAATTTTAGCGAAGCGACTACTAATGATTAAAATAAATGATATTAATTAAACATTTTCCAGCTTTACAAGTATTGGTGCCATTTTTTGGAGCATTATTTTCAATAGTAACTTTTCGTTATGTGCTTGCCACTAGAATTATAGCAGTTATTTCGATTGCACTAAGTTTATTTTTAAGTATTTACGGTTTATCAGCAATTAGTAAAGGTGCCGTGTCATATGATTTTGGTAATTGGCATGCCCCTATAGGTATTGAATATAAGCTAGATTATCTAAACCAACCTATAATCATCTATATTAATGGTGTATTATTATTTTTTCTAATTTTTTGTAACAAATTGCTTGCAACTACCGTACTGAAATTTATTGATAACAAAAGACAATCGTTATTTTACGCAGTTTTATTATTTGCCCATAGCGGGTATCTCGGTATAGTAAGTACTAATGACCTTTTTAATCTTTATGTATTTATTGAAATATCTTCATTAAGTGCTTATACACTGATGGCACAGGGTAATAACCCCAAGGCTGTCATCGGTGCTTTCGATTATCTTATGCTTGGTACGGTCGGGGCAACTTTGATCTTAATAGCCATTGGGTTTTTATTAAGCACTACTGGTAGCCTTAATATGCTAGATGTTTCAAGGCTTCTTCAGACCCATTATGACTGCAAAATAGTCAAGCTAGCTATTAGTCTTTTTCTAATTGGTGCTATATTAAAAACGGCTTTTTTCCCTATGCATTTTTGGATGATTCGAAGTTATTCCTCGGTGGCTCCAGTCATTTTGACATATCTTGCTAGTATATCTAGTATCATTGGTATTTATATAATCTTGAGGTTCATTCATTTTACCGTTGACTATAGTATAATCATTAAGGATTTAGCCAATTTTATCAAACCAATCGCTTTGGCAACTATTATTTTATGTACATATTTTGCTTGTCGAAGCCAAGAAAAAGTCAGAAATATTGTTATCTATTCCTCGGCAGTACAAATTGGTTATACATTTCTGCTATTAGCGATTCCTAAAGGTGAATTAATCCTATTACCATTTTTATTGGCTGATAGTTTTAACAAGATATCTCTATTTCTAATCATTGCTTATTTTGATACTCATAGCATATACTCAAATGATTTGAAAAATTGGAACGTAAAACAAGGGGTGAGCGAGCGGAGCGTAGGTGAGTTACGTGAGTACGCGAATGCCCCGAAGTTTTGCGGAGGCAATTCTTCAAAGCAGAAGAGTATACCCAGTACTAGTATGTTATGGCGAGTCTTGGTAGTTTTTAGCCTAATTTGCAGTTGTGGTTTGCCAATAAGTAGTATGTTTTTCATTAAGCTTACTATTTTTGAATTATTGGTTGTGCAGAATATGTGGCTTGAATTGGTGATTGTTGTGATAAGTTCTGCTATGTCGTTACTCTATCATTATAAAATTGCCAAGAAACTATGTTGGCATCACTCTAATTATACACTATTACAGTCTAGCACTAAGTATAAATACGGTGGACTAATTTTTGTTAGTATAATACAAATTTTTCTGCCAATATTCTTAAACCAATTACAGCTATACTCAAATGATTTGAAGAATTGGAACGTAAAACAAGGGGCGAGCGAACGCAGCGTAGATAAGCTACGTGAGTACGCGAATACCCCGCAAGTATTTGCAGGAGCCAATTCTTCAAAGCAGAAGAGTATATTAGGAGGACAGTAATGTACCCTTCTATTACCCCTAGTTTTTTGATTTTATCAACTTTACTTCTAGCTATACTAAATTTAGTTACTCCCTTTATCAGTAATAGTGATAATAACACGCGTAACTCTTTATTAATTACCATTAGTAGCTTCTTTTTTGTTAATATTTTAATTATTGATTGGTTGTTTCTGAAGGGTGTAAGAGCGAATCTGTCAATAAATATATTCAGTAATTTTGCTATTGGACTGCATTTAGAAGCATTAAGCCTCATTTTCTTAACCTTACTGAGTTTCTTATGGATTTGTGCGTTAATTTACACCATAAAATATTTGGCAATTAATAATATTGATAATTCCAGTCGTTTTCTATTCTTCATTAATCTAAGTGTGTTATCTGGTGGGTTGGTAGCATTATCTTCAAACCTTTTTACTATGTTTATTTTTTATGAAATATTAACATTATCCACTGCTCCATTAATTGCTCATAGTGGTGGAGATAAAGTTATGGCTGGGGTCTATAAATATTTAAAAATATTGATGATCTCAGGGATATTACTATTCTTGCCAGCCACAATAATTATTTATGCTAAAGCAGGGCATGGGGATTTTACATCACAAGGTTTTATCAATCATTATTTTTCCAAAAATCAAACCATAATTTTGTTATTAATGTTTATTTTTGGTATATCGAAAGCAGCCTTATACCCTTTGCATCAATGGTTACCAGCAGCAATGGTAGCACATTACCCCGTAAGTGCTTTACTACATGCGGTGGTAGTTGTTAAAACTGGACTTTTTTGTATTTATAAAATTTTGATATATGTTTTTGGTCTTAAATATTTACACTCTATTTTTGCCGAATTTAACTGGCTTATTTTCTTGCCTATTATCACCATATTTTATAGTTCTTTTAAAGCCTTAATTAGTGATAATATTAAAAAGATTCTAGCATACTCTACGATTAACCAATTAGGTATAGCTCTACTTAGTAGTTTCATGTTTACCTCAAAATCTATAGGAGCAGCTATCCTACATTTATCTTCACATTCATTTACTAAAATCTGTTTATTCTATGGGATGGGAAGTATTTATAGCCTAAAGAAGACTAACCAGGTTTCTGATCTGATCAATGCTGCTAAAGAAATGCCTAAAACCAGCTTTATAGTACTTCTTGCCAGTTTATCCTTAATCGGCATTCCGCCTTTTGGTGGTTTTATTAGTAAGTTTTATATTATGCTAGCAGCTGCCGAACAAAATCAAATATTAGTTATGGGGGTACTAGCTTTAAGTACGTTATTCTCTGCACTGTACTTAGTAAAGATTGTGATATTTCTTTATAAGCCAACTATAGCTAATAGCCATAAAATGGTCTCAGAAAATAAATTGCCTACTACCATGATGGTTAGCCTAATTATATGTGCATGTTGCGTCATATTATTCTATTTTATCCAGATTTTTATTAAGAAGTTTTTTATATTTATATGGTAAGTATGTTTTACCGTGAACACTCACCTATGAATTACAACTCTTAGTTGACTCTTATGATTCTTCTCCAATGCAGCTTACTTCATCATATAGGTTAAGATAATCTTCAATGTTAGGATAATATTCTGGAGGAACATTGCACTTTAAAGTAGAGTCTTCTTCCTGTGTATGATAATCTGCACCAGAAACTTTTATAACATTAATGGTCTTATACTGAAATGCATTTTTTATACCAGTATGATTAGTTTTTTGATCAAATTCTATTAAAACAGCACCATTATCGTTTTTATAAATTTTGGTTGCATATAACCGACCACCTCCATCTATTTTAAGTTCTGGCAAATATTTTCCTAATATTTTAACCCCATGCTGATTATAACTTTTTTTTACTATACCGTTATTTAAAGCAGTGATAAATGCTTGCCGTTGAGATTCCTGTAGTGAACCCAATAAATCAGGATTAATAACAGCATAAATATTATGGTGTTTCTTACCAATATTGACAATATCTTCATTCTTTGTTGTATATGATACCTTGTCGGGAATGTGCCAAATTTGATAATTTTCTTGATGAGAACCAGAAGTCTTATCATGAGAGGATTGAGTACTCTTTTTAAGTTTTTGATAATATTTATGTATAATTGTCCAATGATTTAAACATTTTGTAACAAAATTTTCTTTGTATGAAAAATATTCTTGAGCAATAGTTTCTTGAGTAGTAGCAGTATTATTTACTTCAGTTTCAGACTTTTCTTCAGAGCTATATTCTTTTGAAACATAATTAGATGCCTCAATATGCTCACTAGCCGGAATCACGATCTGTTGTTCTTCACCAATATGTTGCTCTTTAATACGTTGTTCTTCACCAATAGTTTGATTAATAACTTCTAAAGCAAAAGTAAGTTCATCATCTTCAGTGATGTCATGAATAATGTTTTTAAGTTTTTCTCCTAAGTTTGGGTTTGTTGTAGAATCTATTGATAATAGATGATACTGACATATATTAAGTACGTTTTGATAAGCACTTGAAAACTCTTCCTTTATGGTACAACAATTTTCGTATGTTTTTTTAATATAACTCAAATTCGCTTTTAGAAAATCTTCATTCTTACCTTCAAATGCTTTTAGCATAAAACCTAATTTAACATACTCACTAAGGTAAACTTTAGGGTCTATTGCAGCCTGTTGAAAGAATGTATGGCGTAATGTAGGGGCTTTTAACAACTTTTCTGCCGAATCTAAATAACGTTTAGTTTGAACCAAGTCTTCAATAGCTAAATATAATTCCGCCACTTTTATGTTAGTTATAAGATCGTTCTCTAGATGATCGTTGCTTAGGAGCTTTTTTAAAACTTTTTGATAATTTATTTGTTCTATCTTATCTTTAGACCAATTTTTTAAACAACTTAAAATATTCAAGACACTCTCAGGCGTGGCACTCTCAAAATTCGGATCATCAACTATCTCCTTTATAGTATTAACACTACACTTTCCTGTTTGTATGATGAATGCATCTAAGAATTTTGTAATAGTTGTATGAATTTCTGGGTTTTGTTCTAAAAAAGCTTGCTTAATTATTTTTATATCTTGCTGTATCTTTTCAACAAATGCTCGATCAAAATTATGGTATGAAAACAGATTTATAAACATTCCTCGAGCTTCACCAGATAATTTAAATTGATCAACTAAATCGTTAAGGGTATCATTTTTAAATGAACCTATTTCTATACCAAATAAAGCTACTAACAAACCATACAAAACTTCCTCTCTTTCAGTATCACTAGCATATTTCATTAATTCTAATGATACTTCAATTGTTTCTTTTAAATCTTTCTTATACTTACAGTAATTAAGGCGCTGCTTATAAGCAAAGTATTTCGCACTATTATCTTTAAGGTTTAATGTAACTAGTTTACTAGTATAATCATCAAGTAATTTTTCCTCTTTGCTTTTTAATATCCCATTTGTATCATATCGCTTTATTAACTCTTCACCTAACTTTTCATAGTAAAACATCTTCAAGAAATCTGATGGTATATCTTTGACAATAGAACTTATTATTCGTATATAATTATCAATATCTATATCTTTATAACATTCCCTTAGCAGGGCATTTACAACATGAAGCTCATAAGATTCACCATTAGTCTTGGGAAAAAACAATCTCATACATTGAGGAATATCATTTATTTTGTAATTTAAGATAGCATCAAAACATTCTAGAAGTTCTGCTGATGTCCTTAAATTTTCTGCTAACACACTTGCTTTCTTGGATACACATAAATATCCTTCTGATTTTTGCTCAGATGTAGATGAATCTTTTTCTAATTGTTCTTTAAATTTCTCTACATTTTTATCGTAATCTGCTTTATTAAGGTTTTGTGTTATTTCTAAAGAGGTCTTAGCACCTTTGTCATTTTTTAACCATTTAATTAATTCTTCGTTTTTCTTTATGTCTGGTTTATTGCCTAATACTTTCTGTAAAGATTCGACCAAATCTAATAATGTTAAGTTATACTGATCGTCTAATCTGTTAGGATTAAATAAATTCTTACCAAGAGCTTCACTATTCACTAAATATTTGATAACACTTTTCTCGCCTTTATCTATCTTTAAATGCTCACGAGTGGATATAAGATTATATAATATCGTTCCACATAGTTGAAAGCTTTTTGCACTCTCATCTATTTTTTGAACAGAACTTAACAAGAATTGCTCGATAACCTTTATATATTTTATTTTTTTTTCATTAGTTATATCAGCTGCCCCGAGGGAACATAAAATATGATCGACTATAAAATCTCCCATAGTAGATTCATCATGCTCCTTTATAGGATTCCGTAAAGATATAAAATTCTTTAAAGGTGTAAGTAAAATTTCTTCTAATTGCTCAAAGTGTTTTTGTTTAATACTAATAGTATCTACTGACCTGCTAGCTGATAAGCTAGTATTTGTAGACGTTTCTGCAGGATGGTTCTGTTTTGTAGGTTGTTTATGTTTTGTAGGTGGTTTATATTTTTTTTTCATATAAATAAATTTAATGTAAATTGAAAGTTGGTAAAGGTATAAGTTCTCTAATTAACCTGAATTCGATATAACAAGTTATTCCAAAATCTGTTATATCTACAAATATAACAGATTTTTTTGATCCACTAATAGCTGTTTTCATTATTTTTTGCGGTATTGCTTATTTTTTTCATTTCAGGTTATAATAGTAGTTTAAAAGTTGTGGAAAAATAACCGGCGTCATTGCGAGGAGGTGTGAGCCGACGAAGCAATCCATATAACAAGCTTAATGGATTGCCACACTCACGTACGTTCGCTCGCAATAACGCCAGATGCCATGGGATTTATGCGTAAGATGAGTTTATCACAAGAAAATAAAATTATTTTACGCTTTATAAGTTGGTTAAGTTGTCTATAATCCGATATTAATTAAATTTATTGATAAGATATAGATGAGTAAACCTAAGTCCGTTTTTTTATCAGCAATTTCAGGAAATATACTAGAATATTACGATTTCACAGTATACTCAGTATTCTCACTAATGATTGGTCGTACGTTTTTTCCTGGAAATTCAGAATTTATACAAATAATGTTAAGTCTCTGTGTATTCGCGGTAGGATTTGTTACTAGACCAATAGGTGGCATATTTTTTGGTTATATTGCAGATAAATATGGTCGTCGTATTTCCTTGATTATTTCTATGCTTGGTATGACTATACCAACATTCACTATGGGACTAATCCCTTCTTATTACAATATAGGAATTTGTGCACCAGTAATATTGATCATAATGCGTCTCCTACAAGGTCTGTGTATTAGTGGTGAAGGGGCTGGAGCGGCTATTTTTATTCTAGAGCATCATCAAAATTTACGATCGGGTTTAACGGCTGGTTTAGTACACGGTTCAAATATTGCTGGTACATTAATTGCTATTCTTGTGGGAATTATTATTGAACAATATTTTCATCATCTTGACTTTGCTTGGCGTTTTGCATTTTTATTAGGTGGAATCCTGGGGTTGGTTGGTTTTTATTTACGTCTTCGTGTATCAGAAACTCCCATTTTTAAAATGTTGGCTGAACAGAAAAAAATTTTAAAGGCTCCTTTTATTAACGTAGTGAAGACAGCTTGGAAAGCAATGTTTTTAACATTTTGTGCTGGTGCATTTGCTAGCAGTATTGTATATTTAATCAAAACCTCCAGTGTGTATTACCACGATGTCATGCATTTTGATAATACAACTGCCCTTATTTATTCATTATATGCCAATTTCATAATGATGATATCCATGCCATTATTTGGTGGATTAACTGATATTATTGGAAAATTTAAAGTGCTAGTTTTAGTAAGCATAGCGATCTTAATACTAGTTTTACCCACTCTATTATCTATGTCGTTACCATCCATGTGGCAACAAATTTTTGCTCTAACTATCTGGGGTATTCTTGGTGGGTCAATAGCTAGCACAGCTTATAGTATCATTATCGTGTTATTTTCTCCTGAACAAAAATTTTCTGGTGTATCTTTTAGTTATAATTTAGGTATTGCTCTGTTTGGGGGTCCTTCTGCCCTTATTTCACGTTGGCTTGTTGGAAAAACAGGCTTATTTTACGCTCCTGCCTTTTATATTATGACTACTTCTATCATATTTTTAGTTATTATTTATTTTATGAGAAATGAAATAAGACGATTAATTAACACTAATAGCTACAAGAGAGACATTTAAAAATTGTATAAACGTCACTGCAAGGAGCTACTTTAGTTGCGACGAAGCAATATGCAATATGACAAGTTTCATGGATTGCCACGCTCACATACGTTCGCTCGCAATGACGTATTTTAAATTTACCTACAACGTCATTGCGAGGAGGAATGAGCCGACGAAGCAATCCATTCCTATCTCAATTTCAGCGAAGACAAACCAATTAGAGCAAATATTATAGCTATAATCCAGAAACGTATCACCACTTTTGATTCTGACCAGCCATGTTTTTCAAAATGGTGGTGTAAAGGAGCCATTTTAAAAATTCTTTTACCACGGGTAGCTTTAAAATAATATACTTGAATAATTACTGATAAGGTTTCAACAACAAATAGTCCCCCAATAATCGCTAGTACAAATTCGTGTTTGGCAATAACGCTAACAATACCAAGAGCACCACCAAGACTTAGGCTACCAGTATCTCCCATAAAAACTTCTGCTGGTTGGGCATTAAACCATAAGAATCCTAGGCTAGCTCCAACAATTGAAGCACAAAAGATAGTTAGTTCAGAAATATTTTGTACGTAAATAATTTGTAGATAATTTGCATAGAAACTATTACCCACCAAGTAAATAATTAAGGTAAAAGAACCTGCGGTAATAGCAATCGGCACGATGGCAAGACCATCAAGACCATCAGTTAGATTCACTGCATTTGATGCTCCAACTATAACAAACATACTAAAGGGGATATAAAACAACCCTAAATTAATCAACAAATTCTTAAAAAATGGAATAGCCAGTAGAGCGTTGCCTTGATTACTGGAATCCTTCAACAGTAAACAAGCAATAAAACAAATAGTGAACTGAAATAATAATTTTTTCTTGCCGCTAACGCCTTTATGGTGGTTTTTTGTTACTTTAGCGTAATCATCCATAAAACCAAGTATACCAAAACTGATAAAGACAAATAATGATATCCATATATATTTATTAGTAAGATCAGCAAATAAGAGCGTGGAAAGACAAACGGTGAGGATAATCATTATCCCCCCCATAGTTGGCGTTCCTACTTTTGTTTTGTGGCTTTCTGGTCCGTAATCACGAATTGGTTGACCATATTTTTGTAAATTTCGTAAAATTCTAATTATTCTAGGTCCTATTAAAAAAGAAATAGTTAAACTAAATAATATGGCAAGTCCAATACGGAAAGTAATATAGTGGAATAAATTTGCAATATGTAATTTATGTATATAGGGGGCAAGAAGGTTGTATATCACTGCTGTAGCTCAAAAGATTGGATGATTTTACTAAGTTGGGTGCTATTCGACCCTTTTATTAAGATTAATTCATTGCCCTTAAGTAATTTACTTAAGTTTTCTATCAATAGATCAACATTATCAAAATGTATTTTTTCTATTTCGTTTGGCAAAGATTGATAAATATATTTAGTGTTATTGCCTACTAAAAAAACTCGGTTAGTGCCGGAATCAAGAATTGCTGGTATTAAATCTGTGTGAAATTTTATCGAATTATCTCCCAATTCTAACATATCACCAATTATAGCAACTTTTTTTCCCCCACTAAGCTGTTTTAAATATAATAAAGCAGCTTTTACTGATTCTGGATTGGCATTATAATAATCGCAGATAATTTGGTAGTCCTGACCATGATATTTGGCATGGATTAGCTTACCACGTCCTTCAATGAATGATATTTTGCTTAATTGAGTTGCTGCGGCATTAATATCTAAGTTCAATATGGCTGACATCTGAAGAGCGATAGTATAATTTCTAGCATAATGTTCTGGTACAAGGGGAATCTTGATATCTATTTTAGTGTTATGGATCGAATAACGTAAACGAACTTGTTGGTCAATTTGCTGATATTCATATGATGTTAAGCTAGAATCTGCATATAGTGATTTACCAAAACTATATATATTATTAATCGATAATTGTTTAAGATTCTGTAAAACTCGGTTATAATATTGGCTATCTAAATCTATCACAGCTATGCCATCTTTTGGCATTCCTTCAAAAATCTCACATTTGGCATCAACCAGATGGAGCTGAGACTGAAAAAATTCAAGATGAGCTTCCGATATTGTAGTAATAACTGATATATCAGGTCTAACCATTCTGGTCAGCTCTCTTATTTCTCCTGGATGATTCATACCCATTTCAAAAACAGCATATTCTATATCATCAGGCATAGAAGCAAGATTTATAGGCACACCAAGGTGGTTATTAAAATTTCCTCTGCTGGCAAAAGTAGAGCCAAAGTAACTTAGGATGGTTTTGATTGCTTCTTTAGTCCCAGTTTTGCCAATACTACCAGTAACGCCAATGAACTTTGCTTGAGATTTCTGCCGTTTATACTCAGCCATCTGATGTAGAGCAGTTAAGGTATCAGGAACTATAATTACTTTCTCATCAGGCAGCCCTTGTATTTCCCGGCTAATAATTACCGCATTTGCTCCGCGTTCTAAAGCATGTAAGGCATAATTATGCCCATCACTAGCTCCTTTGAGAGCAATGAATAAATCGCCGTTTGCAACGGAGTTAGAATTGAACTGAATTTGTCCACCATGAATATCAGGATGTATCTCTGTATTCAATGCACTACTTAAGTCCTTTGCTGACCAAATCATTATATTATTAATTAATATTATATATTACGTAAAATTCAAGACAATTCTTATCCCAGATTTGCTTTAATTGTCAATAAGTTTATTTTTATTTTGTAGAGCTTTACTGGCTATATCGAAGTCACTAAAGGGTAGTTTTTTATCGCCGATTATCTGATAATTTTCGTGACCTTTGCCGGCAATCAGTAAAATATCATCTTTTTGTAAATTATGTATCGTCTCAGTAATTGCTATTTTTCTATTTTTTATTTCTATAAAACTATTAGTGATCGCTATAATACCTTGTATAATTTGTTGCCGTATCGATTTTGGCTCTTCGTTTCTCGGATTATCGTCAGTAATAATAATTTCATCAGCAATTTCCGCCGCAACTTTCCCCATTAATGCTCTTTTACTGCTATCTCTATCACCCCCACAGCCAAAAATTACTTTTAATAACCCCTTATCTGATTTTATTTTTTTTAGCTCTAGCAAACTTTTTTCTAAGGCATCTGGGGTATGAGCATAGTCAATAAAAATATTACTATTACCTACTCTTTCTAAACGTCCTTTAACTGCCTTAATTTGCGATAATTTCGAGATAACCTGTTCAAAAGGAAAACCAGTCAAATGCACCATCATAACGGCAATCAGTAAGTTGGTAGCTTGAAAACTACCAACTATATCAGTAGTAAAATTATATTTTTGCCCTTTATAGGTACAAATTGTGCTGTCGATAATATTCAGATCGCCATTCATCCCAACGGTTAAAAACTTTATATTACGTTGTTGTAAATAATGTTTGATATAATCTAATTGTGTTATTTCTGAGTTTAATACAGCAACTCCTGTTGGCAATAAATTATCTGTAAATAATTTTAGTTTGGCTAAAAGATAATTATCCATATTTTGATGATAGTCAAGATGATCTTGGCTAAAACTAGTAAAGCAAGCAGCATTTACTTTTATACCATGCAATCTTTGTTGATCTAATCCATGACTAGAAGCCTCAAAAGCTACGTATCTTGTGCTATTCTCAGCTAGCTTATGTAAAATATTCCTAAAAGTTACATAGTCAAAAGTAGTAAGAGCCGGGGATTTGTCTAAAATTTCTTGGATGCTTAAATCCAAACCACTGGCACATTCTACGCCAATAGTACCAATAGAACAGCTGGGGACTCCTAATAATGTGTATAGTTGCCTGCAATAAGATACTACCGAGGTTTTACCATTAGTACCAGTGGCAGCTACCATATATTGTGGTAATAGTGGGTAGAGAATATCAGCAGTTTGGCTCAGTGCCAGCCGTGCATCACTTACAAGATTTACATGTACGTCATTGGCGATAATGCTAGGGTTCTTTAAACTTTCAGCATCATCTGTAATAATGAATTTCACCCCTTTATTTATTACATCATCAATAAATTTATTACCATCAGAGCTTGCTCCTTTAATTGCAAAGAATATGTCACCAGCTTTAGCTAGTCTAGAATCAAAACACAAACTTTGAGAGTTCATCTGAGAGATAATTTTGTTATCAAATAATTTTTGCAATTTAAATGTAGCCTAATTAATTATTAAATAGTATATAAGTGTGTTTATCACGTATGGTAACCTATGTAAAGAGTTAGTATGGATAACACTACACCAAATTTACAGACATTTATTAGCGAGACCACGCAGCACTCCCATCATTGTGCATAGGTGTAATTGCGAGCAAACGTATGTGAGCGTGGCAATCTAACCTCACAACCGTCATTGTGAGGAGCTACTTTAGTAGCGACGAAGCAATCCAAAAATAATGGATTGCCACGACCACTAAGTGGTCTCGCTATTACACTTGTGTTTAAAAATAGTTGCACCTCCTCGCAATGATGGTGTATTACGAGGCTCCTCGCTAATAGACGCTTGGAGTTCAGATTTTTTATTTTTTTTTGAAAATTTAGGTAAAAGATAATTGCTATGAGTTGTAATCTACATTATATCTTTTTGTATTGATCAACAGATGGTTGATTAAATGGATCGATTTTTAAATGATTTGCAATTAGCATAGTACTCAACATTGTGTGAATAATTTGATCTACAATTACATACTCATCAATATGTACAAAATTCTCTAGTATCACTGGTCGTTTGACTTGCACTAACGCATTATATATATTGTTAGCATGAGCAGCTAGACTCATTGCCATATCTGAGTTCTCTTTGTTGTTAGTAATAATTTTATAAAATTTATCATCCGGACCTTCTAAATAAAGTTGCAACTGACTGTGCTGATCAAATGTGCCTTTTGCTATTATAGGAGTTATACCAAAACCATTCTTGCCAAGCGATTCAGCTATAATTTGTTGCTGCCATCTACATAAACCATCTAATTGGTAACTATAATTAAACATAACTAACATATGTCTATTTAAAGAATATTGATTAAGGTAATGCTCAGCTATCTCACAAATATTAGAGCCATCAAGGATGATATCTAATATTTTCTGGGAAGCAGCTGCAACTACTTTATCTACATCAACTCCTGCAATTGTCACTGGTAGCAAAGAAGCATTAGAAATTATGCCAAACCTTCCACTACTTACATTATCATGTTCTAAACAATTTACCCCAAAAGACCTCGCTAAATTATATAACAAGTTATTACTAAATGGTACTGTTACATAAACATTTCGAGGAGAAACACGCAAAACTTCTAAAACATACCTAGTTAACAAATAGGTTTCATCGGTATTCCCAGACCTACTCAATGAAAAAAACACAGCTTTATCTAAGTTAACTGTTGCCAATTTTTTATCAATTGCCAACTGATCTAAATTATCAAGGTATATTAGCCTTTTAGTAGCTACTGCCTTCATACTTAACAATGCTCTAACATTTAGGCAAGATGCACCAAAGCCTATAATAATCACAGTATCATATTTTGCAGCAAGCTGAGCTGCAAGATACTTTATTGCATCTTGCTTGATCAGATCAAACCTTAAGAAATCATATTTATTGGCTTTAATCTGTAAAATAAGGTCGTTATACAGTTTGCTAAGCATTTAATCTCCGCTTAATATGCTAATTCGATAAATAACAAGTTATCCTAAAATATAGCTCTCCCAAGAAAATTACAGAAGAATGTCTATTGTTCATCGAATATTGTCTCACTACTTCCACTTAAGCATATCTTATCTTCCTTAATCGGAGGATATAGCTGACGATCTGTAGTATCGTCTCTTATAGTGAATGAGTCGTTTTCTTTAGAAAAAGAAATTTGATACTCATGATTTAATTGAAAGTTTATATCACAAAGAAGCCTTTGTACATCCACATCCCCTTGTACATCATGTAATTTTGTTTCACCAGTTGTACTCTTGAAACAAACCCGAACCTCATTACAAGCCAAGTCCTGTGTGAAAGTAATATAATCTTCATTAGATGGACTCATTGTTTGATGATGAAGGAATAATGAAAATTTTATTGTTTCTTGATTGCTATAGCAGCAGTAGTCAAGTGTAGCCGCGATCTTCTGACCTTGTGCTCCTGCAGTTATCTTTCTAGCTTCAGTATCATAAATACACGGGGCATTATCAGAGTAGTCCATTCCAAACCTTAATTCATTCTCTTCTACGGTATTCTTAACGAACTCAAATGTATTTCTTTGCATTATATAAGTAGAGCATCGAGCTTTAAATTCTACTTTCTTTCCTGAAATAATCATAGTATCTTGTGTTTTTACTTTCATTGTTGCCTCTCAATCATGGTTTAATTTTTATTATAATTTTTATAGTTAAGCTGTTAAAGTTTTAGATAGCATATGCACAATGACGTTTAAGCGGAGCATACATCTCATTATCTATCATGCAATATCCAGGTTAGAAACTCTTGACACTCTTATACTTATCGTATTTGAATCTAATTCAATATCGGTCATATAGTCTGGTGTAAAATTACTAGCAAATTCACTCAAGGTTTGTTCGAGAATAAATTTACTATGTTGCTGGACTATTAACATAAAATCTGATTTGCCAACAATTTCTAAAAATATTCTGTCATTTATAGCAAAATTAGCATCTTTTCTTGCTTGCTGAATAAAGCGTATTAAATCTCTTGCTATACCTTCTTCGTATAGTTCTTTTGTTATTTCTAAATCTAGCAATATTAGTCCATGATTATTGGCTAAAGATTTGGTACCTTTAACATTTTTAGGTTGTAAAACTAGAGAAAACTCGTCTTTATTCAACTGCTCTCCCGCTATTATTAGATGTTCAGGGGTAAGCTGCCACTGATGATTTTTAGAAGCTACTATAATGTCTTTGACTTTGTGAGGTAGACGTTTGCCTAAATTAGGAAAATTAATCGATAATTTATGATCAGCATAATTTTCTACATCATCTTTATAAATTACCTTTTTAACGTTGATCTCATCTTTAATTAGTTCTTCAAATTTTAGTAATAATTCATTATTGTTACTAATGATTGTTAAACTGTTCAGTGGTTGTCGAGTCCGAATATTTTCGTTACTTCTAATAAATAAAGCATTACTACAAATATCTAATATTTGATCCATGGTGCTGACCAAATCATCATCAACTTCTATTGTATCTAGTGTAGGAAAATCTGTCAAATGAACACTAGACTTCCCACAAAACTCTACTTCTGCTGGTAATTTGTACGTCAAGGTACCTTGCTGCTCTAGTCCTGTAAGTCCCAAATAAATTTCCTCGGAAATTAATGGCAGTAAACTGGATTGAGCGGAAGACATTATCTTGATACAACTATACAAGGTATTATAAGCATTTTTCTTATCTTGATCTTTTTCACTCTTCCAAAAACGATTCCTACTTCTTCTAATATACCAATTATTTAATACTTCAAAAAAATCGGCAACATTACTATAAGCTATTTGGCTATCAAAATTATCTAACCCATGCTGAATTTTTTGTACTGATATTTTTAGTTTTGATAAAATATAACGATCTAGCACATTCTGAGAACTAAAGTCCAGCTCAGCTTTGATTTGATCAGCATTGGCATACATAGTAAAGAAGTGGTAGGCATTCCAAATAGGCTTAATAAATAAGCGTAAGCTCTCATAAACCATTTTTCCGTCTTTATCGATTAATAATTCCTGACCTTTAACTACATTTGCAGAGAGCATGGTGACTCTTAGAGAGTCAGAACCATATTTATCAAATAATTCTAGTGGATCGGCATAATTATTAAGGCGTTTTGATAGTTTTTGTCCGGTGCTGTCTAGTATAACTCCATGGCAAATACAATTTAAAAAAGGTGGTTGGTCAAATAAGGCAGTTGACAGTACCATCAGAGTATAGAACCAACCGCGTGTTTGTGCTGAATATTCTACTATAAAATCAGCAGGAAAATGTCCTTCAAACCAATCTTTATTTTCAAATGGGTAATGAACTTGTCCATAAGGCATAGAACCACTTTCAAACCAACAATCAAAGACATCTTCTATGCGACGCATCGTTGATTTGCCAGTTGGATCATCTGGATTTTTTCTAGTTAGCTGATCAATAAAAGGTCTATGTAAATCAACGATGGTCACGCCAAAATCTTTCTCTAGCTCTTCTATTGATCCATACACATCAATCCTAGGATAAGCCGGATCATCCGACTTCCATACTGGCAGAGGTGTCCCCCAAAATCTATTACGACTAATTGACCAATCTCTAGCATTTTCTAGCCATTTTCCGAATAGATTATCTTTGATATGCGAGGGTATCCAGTTAATTTGTTGATTTAATGCAACCATCCTGTCTTTAAATTCAGTGACTTTCACATACCAAGAAGGAACTGCCTTATATATAAGAGGGGTGTCAGTACGCCAGCAATGCGGATAATTATGAAGATATTGCTCGGTTTTAAGCCAATTACCCTGATTTTTTAGCTTCATAATAATTTGATCATTAGCCTCAAACACTTGTAAACCAACAAAATCATAAATTTCTTTGGTAAATTTCCCAGCATTATCTACAGGACAAACGAGTTCTATTCCTTGAGATTGACAAAGAATCTGATCTTCCTCACCAAAACCGGGAGCCATATGTACGATACCGGTACCGTCTCCTTCGACGACAAAATCTCCGGAAAGGACTTTGAAGCTAGCTGGATGGTTGGAAAAATAATCGAATAATGGTTGGTAAGTAAGATTCAGGTTTAATAGGCACTTACCTTCAATTATATCATAATTTGTGTCAGCACTAAGCCCTAATTCTTTGGAATATTTTTCCAAAGCAAATTTTGCCAAAATATAACAAACCTGACCATTTGGCACTAGAACATATTCAATATTTGGTCCAATAGCTAATGCTAAATTAGCCGGCAAAGTCCATGGCGTCGTAGTCCATGCCAGCATTCTATATTCATTATACTGCCGAGAAACTGGCAATTTCCCATTAAGTATAAAACTTACCGTAACCGCCTTATCAGTTCTTTCTCTATATGAATTGTCTAGTCTAGTTTCAAAATTGGATAAAGGCGTCTCACATGCCCAGGAATAAGGCATGACTCTCATCGATTCATAGAGAAGTCCTTTATTGTATAATTCTTTAAAAGCCCACAAAACAGACTCCATAAAAGCTTTATCCATAGTTTTATAGGAATTGTTAAAATCCACCCATCTTGCTTGCCTATTAACATATTCCTGCCACTGATCAGCATATTTCATGACCGATGATTGACAATGCTCATTAAATTTATCAATACCAAAATTGATGATGGCAGTTCTACCAGAAATACCCAACTCCTTTTCTGCTTGCATCTCGGCAGGCAGCCCATGACAATCCCAACCAAAGCGTCGCTCAACTCTTCTGCCTTTACTGGTTTGATAACGTGCATACACATCTTTGATAAAGCCAGTTAGCAGATGTCCATAATGTGGTAAGCCATTAGCAAAGGGCGGACCATCATAAAATATGAACTCGTTATTTTGTCCATTTTTTACTGCTGGTCTAGCATCTATAGTTTTTTGAAAAATATTGTGCTTCTGCCAATAAGCTAGAATCTTTTTCTCAATTGTTGGAAAATCAACATTAGATTGAATATCTGGGTAATATTTATTAGTCATGTTATAATCTTGATTATTATGAAAATAGTCGAATAATTGGTATATCAACAAGATTTGGTAGCTTTACAATATTCTTACATTTAGAGAATATTGTGATGATATTAGATAAAGATTTAGTAATATATTTGTCAGTATCTATATTATTTTCTGACTCATCTTGAATGTAATAGAGTATGGAAGTTATATAAACACTGAGTAACAAACTTCTCTTAGTATAATAATTATAATCTATAGACTTATCACCTGCATAACGCCAAATTAAGTCACAAGTACGAAAAGCTGTCTTTGTCGCAAATATGGTATTTGATGGTGTTGAGAAATAACTACGATTCCTTAAATGTACAAGTTTAGCTATACCATCTTTTATTCTAATTTTTAAGGCTAAATCAATTTTATCCCTTATTTTCGTCGGAGTTTCTTGCTGAGATAACAACTCCAGCATTTTCTGGTCTTGCCAACTTTCAAAGAAATCAACTATTTCCCTTATACCATCCGGAAAAATTATATGGCAATATCCTTTAACAAAACCACATTCTGTTTCCGCATCTGCTAATAATTTATTATTCCACTCATTAAAAACTAGCAGTTTTGGTAAAGTCTGTACGAATTGTACTTTTAAACTATGATATTTCTCTTCAATAGTCATAAATTCATCTTTTAATTATTGACATATTACTTAGTATATAGATAATGTTGATATCATTCAACAATCTAATTTGTGCTAAAAGGGGGTAATTAAAAGTGATACTAGTAAATGTTCATGCTGGAAATGGTGAACAAGCAATTAAAAATTTGAAAAGAAAAATGCAAAGAGAGCTTGTTTTTCGTTCAATGAAAATGTCGCGTTTCTATGAACCTCCTTCAGTAAAACGTGTCCGTAAGGATCAAGAAACAGAAAGAAGAAAAAGAAAAGTTGCTCGTAAACAAATGATGGAAGGTTGATCGAGCTTAATGCTCTTGGATTGCTTCGTCGTGTTTACACACTCCTCGCAATGACATATATGTGCCTCAATCGTCATTGCGAGCGAGCGTACGTGAGCGTGGCAATCCATTTTTAATCACTTTCTGGATTGCTTCGTCGGCTAATGCCTCCTCGCTAATAGCGTTTAAGCACCTACGCAAGGATAACATCTTTTTTTTCCTATAAGCAAACCCAAGGTTAATATTTGAGGTATTATGATTATTAGAACATATTTTTGCTATATTTTTTTTATAGGTTTAATAATATCATCTTTTATGATACCCACCCACACCTACGCAGCTGAAATAAAGAAAGCTAATTTGTATATCATAAGCGATAAAGCTTTTGTTGGGGATCGTAGTCAATTGTTAGGAGTAACAAGAGAAAGCGAGAAATACTTTAAAAGCAAGTCTATTACGCTGAATGTTGAGGAATACGATAAATCTCAATTAGAAACCATTAAGGATCAAATTAGCAGTGACAAAAATCTTGCCATTATAGTTTCAGTTGGTTATTACGGCATAGAATCAATAACTAAATTAAAGTCATATCCTGAACTGGCAAAGAAGATTATCGCAGTACATCTTTCTCACCAACTATTAGATAATGGTACTTTATCACACCAGCAACTTGTCCAAGAAAAACGTGATAATTTTTTTGGTGCAGACATAATAGCCTTACCTAGCCATACATTAGACAAGCAGAATACTAAGCTTACTGGTGTGAATACTATACTTCTTACTACTAATGGGGTAGCCCATAATATGCAGCTATCTGATATTGAATCAGAATATGCTGCATTTAAATCTATGTTCTCTTCCTTCGACAAATCCTCTGATAAATATTTAGCAGTGATTTTAGCAGGGGATGTACCGGAAAATGGTACATATCATTGCTATACAGATAAAGAAACAGAGAAGTTAGCTGAATATGTTAGTAATCTTGCACTAAAAAACAATTATTTTGTATTAGTATCCAATGGACCACGTACAGGGAAATATGATTGTCAAAATAATAAAGAACTTAGTGTACATGAAAAAGATAGTATAATGGATGTGGTGACGTCAAGTTTCCAAGGAATTTTACAAAAAAATCGAGTGCCATTTAAATTATTTGACTTTAAGAAAGGACAACCAAGTATGTATAAGGCTATTCTTGGAGCTATTTTATATAACAAGCATAGCTTGATTATAGTACCAGGTGAGTCTACTTCTATGGTCTCGGAAACCGTAGATATGTTACCTGCTAAAACTGTTACGGTGTATTATAACTCCACAATGAACGAAACCCATAAAAGACATATAAAAAACGAGTTTAATGAAGGAAGAGTGTCAATTATTGATGAGAATATGCATCTTCATTTACCTAATAATATGCGAGCTAAGTATTATTCTGCTAACGAGAATATAGCTAAGGGTATATATACTTTGTGGCATACTCGTACAGTTACTATCCCAAAGGTTATTAAATAGACCTGGTCTACTCAAATGATTTGAAGAATGGGATTTGAAAATGATGAATAAAAAATCTGATCGCCAAGCGTCATTGCGAGTGAGCCACTTTAGTGGCGACAAAGCAATCCAAGTCTATACTAATTTATGGATTGCTTCGTCGCCACCAAAGTGGCTCACTCGCAATGACGCTTGAGCTGTATATTAATAACTAAAAATTAAGAGATTATGGCAAGTAATATAACAGATGATTCTTTCGACCAAGAAGTTTTACAATCTACCACACCTGTATTAGTTGATTTTTGGGCTGAATGGTGTGGACCATGCAAAATGTTGACACCTATTCTTGAAGAGTTGAGTAAGGCATTGGCAGGCAAGGTAAAAATTGTTAAAATGGACATAGAGCGAAATCCTAATATACCTTCAAGTTTAGGTATTCGTGCTATACCTACGATGATTTTATTCAAAGATGGCAAACAACTAGCTACTAAGACTGGATTATTTCCTAAAAATACTATTGAAGAGTGGATTAATTCTTCAATAAAAATATAAATCATGTTTTTAGCATATGACGTCTAAACTAGTATCTATAGAGATATTTGATGGTTTTGTTGAAGGAGTTAATAATCAACAAAGAGTAGAAAGCTTAAGGCGTTTTTTTATTAAAGGAGGCAAGCTTTTTCCTTCGTCAATTCCTATCTTGAATAATATAAATTTTTCCTGTCGAGCGGGTGAAAAAATTGCCTTTATTGGTAGTAATGGTTCAGGTAAAAGTTCTTTGCTTAAGGTAATTGCTGGAATTTATCCATTAAAGTTTGGAAAAATTAAAGTTCATGGCAATTTTGCCGCTATCATTGAAACGGGAGTAGGATTTGAGTTAGAGCAAACTGGCAGAGAAAATATCAAAATGCTTATGCTTTATAATAATATGTTAAGTCGGTACAGTAAAGAATTAGAACAAGAGATTATAATTTTTTCTGAGCTAGGGAGCAAAATAGATTTACCAATAAAAAATTATAGTTCTGGTATGTTATCAAGGTTAGCTTTCTCTGTATCTGCTTTTCAAGATGCAGATATTCTTTTGCTAGATGAAGTTTTTGCTGCTGGTGATAGTCATTTTGTTGAAAAGTCGACCAATTTTATGAAAAACAAGTTACAAAATATACCAATTTTAATATTAGTAAGTCATCAAGAAACTATTATTAAGGAAAATTGTAATAGATGTGTATTATTAAAAGAAGGTAGTATTATTGCAGACGGTCATCCGGATGAAATAATAAAAATTTATAATAGCGGAAATTACTAATGATAAAGTATTTTTTTTCCAAAAAATACTGGTTATCAATAATGTTGTTAACCCAGGCTTCTATATCTCGTCAAAATAAAGATTCTTTTTTAGGTTCGTTATGGGGTTTAGTTCAGCCTTTTGTCCATATAATAACTATTTCATTTTTTTTTGGATTTTTACTTAAACTGCCAAGAGAAGCAATGATTATGAATTTAGTTGGAGCTATACCATTATGGACATTTATTATTACCAGCTTAAATATATCAGCAAACTCGTTAATTAGCCGCAGTGGAATCATAAAAAAGATCATAATTTCTAGGACTATCTTTCCTATATCAGATAGTTTAGCACAAGTTTATAACCTAATCTATTCATTTGTAGCTATGTATATAGCTTTTATCATCTTATATCCTGAAAGATTTAACATAAATATATTTTTTGTACCAATCCTTGTATTGCCGTTGATTATTTCTGTATGTAGTAGTTCTATTGCTTTTGCATTTTTAACCCCTTATATACGTGATGTTCCCCAGATGTTAAATCTAATTTTGAGTGTTGTATATTGGACCATACCAATAGTGTACCCATATTCTATGGTACCAGAATCAAAAAGAATATTTTTTGAAATTAACCCTATTTTTCTGGTCATAAGACCAGTTCAATTCTTAATAACAGAAGGAGTACTTCCGGATGCATTTATGATTATCAAGTCTGTTATTGTAGCTGTTATTTGTGCATTTTTCAGTTATCTTGGCTATAGGTTTTTTGCTAAAAATGTCATATATTATATATGACACCTCAAGTGTCTATTGACGAGGAGCAGCTTTGCTGCAACGAAGCAATCCACAAAAATGACCAATGGATTGCTTCGACCTACTTGGGTGGTCTCGCTAATAGACGTGGGTAAGGTGAATATATAAGTAAATTTTATTATGACCCAAGACAAACCAAAACATGACAAAATATTTCGCAAATCTATGGAGAATCCAATAGTTGCCAAATAGTTTCTGGCAACTCATTTGCCGAAGAATGTGCTGGCTTTAATCGATAGCACATCTTTAAAATTAGAAAAAGATAGTTTTATTGAGCCAGACCTTTCTGAAACTATCTCGGACGTATTATTTTCTGTTAAGTTCAATGATACTGATGGCTATATTTTTTTATTATTAGAACATCAAAGTACTGTTGATCAGCTAATGGCATTCAGGCTATTTAAATGTATGGTTAATATTTGTGATCTATATTTAACTACTAATCATGAAAAATCTAAACGCCTTCCATTAATTTATCCCCTAATACTTTATAACGGCAAGAAGAAATATGACGCATCGCTTAATATATGGGAGTTATACTCAAATGATTTGAAGAATTGGAACGTAAAACAAGGGGTGAGCGAGCGGAGCGTAGTAAACCTACGTGAGCACGCGAATACCCCGAAGTTTTACGGAGGCAATTCTTCAAAGCAGAAGAGTATATTTACCCATCCAGACTTAGCTAGATGCTTCTGGACCAATGATTGTCAGCTTGTCAACGTGCATGATATCCCCGACGAAGAACTCAAGAAAAAAGTATGGTCTGGAATTTTGTTATTTTTCCTCAAGCACATCCACGAGCGTCAGTTATTGAAAAGATGGCAAGAAATCTCCTATCTGTTGCCAGAATTGAGTAAAATAACAATAGGCTATGACCACATAAGAAATCTATTACAGTATACTTTGACCTTTATTAAGCAAAGTGATAAAATAGAGTTAGAAAAAATATTAAAAAATAGTTTAACTAAAGAAAAAGGAGAGGAGCTTATGCCTAGTATAGCTCAAGTATGGAAAGAAGAAGGGATTCAAATTGGTAAAGCTGAATTAATAAAAATGATGATAAAAAACGGTAACTCTATTGAGGAAGTAGCAAGAATGACTAGGTTATCTATTACAAGAATCAATGAGCTATTGAAAGTACAGTAAACTAGCGTTTATTAGCAAGGCGTTACTTTAGGGTATTATGACTACAACTGTCGAAAATTAGAAGAGGAAGTGATTTTAGACATGGGGTAAAAGCCGTAGGTCGACTAATCAATCCATAATACGAACCTACAAAACCATAATTAGAATTACGGTATGACACTTGCCCTTGGTTTAAATTCCGGTTTAGATTTTGTTGATTTAAATAATTTACAAGGTCTAAGAGAATTAGATGAATTTTTTTTAAATTTCTTGCGTGATCATAGCTGTTCTCTCTATCAAACTATTTTGTTATTAAGAACTAATCCCGAGCAAGTTGATCAGAAACATTACTCAGATTTTTTATTAGAAATTTCACCTATTTTTGATGATTTTCTAGCTGAATTATTTGGTATCGAGCAAGAAATAGCAAATATAAGACTTAGCCATAAAGAGTTTGATATAATTTACGAATGTAAAAGAAAGTTTGTTCAGCGTGTTGCAGTAAAAAAATATCCTTATGAGAAATTACAAGAGATTGATTTTGCTAATGTATCAAATTCTCTAGCAAAACTTCTGGAAGTAGGGTGTCACCCTTGCGGGAATGACAAAAATGATTTTACGAGTAAATTTGCTCATCAAGTAGTAGCATGGCAGTTAGATGAAAAAAAATATGCTTTTGAGTTAGATATAGCAACAAAATATGCGGCTTTTATGGTTTACAATAACGTTGAAAGTCAACTATTCTCTTTACCCAAAAAAATAGATAAAGATAATCTAATAGATATTGATAAGGTAGCTAAATATAGAAATCATGCAAGAATAGGATTTGATTATTTAGATTCTACCTCTAATCTAGATACGGTTTTAAACAACACCCATTATTGTATCTATTGTCATAAACAGGAAAAAGACTCGTGTTCTAAGGGGTTATTATACTCAAATGATTTGAAGAATTGGAACGGAAAACAAGGGGTGAGCGAGCGGAGCGTAGCAAACCTACGTGAGCACGCGAATACCCCGAAGTTTTGCGGAGCCAATTCTTCAAAGCAGAAGAGTATATCAGCTGTACCACAAAAATTAGGATGTCCACTGAAGCAGAAAATCTCTGAGATGAATTATGTCAAATCAAAGGGATTTAATTTAGCGGCTCTTGCTATTATTGTCATTGATAATCCGATGGTAGCTGCTACTGGTCATAGGATTTGTAATGATTGTTCTAATGCTTGCATTTATCAAAAGCAACAACCAGTAGATATTCCTCTTGTTGAGTCCAATATTCTAGAGACTACTCTGCTTCTACCTTACGGGGTGGAAATATATTTACTACTTACTAATTGGAATCCGCTTAACATTTTTGCCCCTTTACCAAATCTTCCAACTAATTATAAGGTTTTAGTAGTTGGTCAAGGACCAGCTGGCTTTAGTTTAAGTCACTACTTATTACGAGACGGACATGATGTGGTAGCTATAGATGGTTTAAAAATTACTCCATTACCTTTTGATATTAACAAGCCTATTAAAAATTGGTCTGATTATAAAAAGAACTTATCAGAGAAAATACCTGAAGGTTTTGGTGGAGTGGCTGAATACGGTATTACCCCAAGATGGGATAAAAATAATTTAACGATATTACGTCTAATACTACAAAGAAATAGTCGGTTTAAGCTTTTTGGTGGTGTAAGCTTAGATAGTAATATAACTGTGGAGCAGGCGTTTTGTTTAGGATTTGACCATGTTGCTTTATGTGTTGGGGCTGGTAAGCCCAAAATCGTTGAGATAGAAAACTTTCTGGCAAAAGGTGTTAGAACAGCCTCCGATTTTCTAATGACTTTACAATCAGGAGGAGCTTTTTTAGAGCAATCTATTACTAATTTGCTTATCAGGATGCCTGTTATTATTATTGGTGGTGGGTTGACCGCTATTGATGCAGCAACTGAAAGCTTAAATTATTATAAATTACAAGTAGAAAAATTTCTAAAGAGTTACCAGTTGTCAGTTGAGAAAAATGGCAAAAAGCATGCAGAACAACATTGGACCAATGAGGATAGATTAATAGCCGAAGAATTTATCTTGCATGCAAAGATATTTAAGCAAGCACAAAATAAACAAGCTATCAAACAAATCCTAGATGAATTGGGTGGAGTAACAATTTATTATAGAGGTAGATTAAAAGATTCTCCTGCCTATAAGCTAAATCCTGAGGAAGTGATGTATGCTATGGGTACTGGTGTAAAATTTGTTGAAAATATGGTACCTTTGGGTATTGATGTTGATCAGTACAACTATGCTCAATCGATAGAATTTGATAATTTAGGTGTAAGAAGAAAATTTAAGGTACGGACTGTACTTATGGCAATAGGTACCGATAAAGATGAAGTAAATAATTATTTAGAAGACAATATAACCTATTTTGGTGATTGTAATCCTTTATACTCTGGAAGTGTGGTTAAAGCTATAGCAAGTAGTAAAGAAGGGTACAAAAATATCGGAAAAAAACTTATCAAAAATAGCCCAAATTTTCCTGGTAGCTATATAGATTTCTTCGCTCAATTAGATTATCTATTAATGAGCCGTATTGAAGAGGTTAATATTCTATCTGATAAGATAGTAGAGCTTGTAATACATTCTCCTCTTGCTGCTCAAAATTTTCAACCAGGGCAGTTTTTCCGTTTGCAAAATTATTCTAGTGATATTTCAAAAATTATTAAACCTTTGGCTGTTGCTGGAGCTTATGTTGATTCAGAAAAGGGGTTAATTCATTTGATAGTTTGGCAAAGTGGTAAATCAAGTAAATTATGTAAATATCTGTTGCGGGGTGAGCTAGTTGCTCTAATGGGACCTAATGGCAAGCCAACTGAGATATTAAAAGATAGCAATATAGTTCTGGTTGGTGGAGGGGTTGGAAATGCGATTTTATGCTCAATAGCGAAAGCTCTTAAAAATAATAATTGTAAAATTATATATTTTGCTGGTTATAAAAATTTACAAGATAGATTTTATCAAGAAAGAATTGAAGAATCAGCCGATATAGTAGTTTGGTGTTGTGAGGAGGGGATTTTATCAAAAAATCGGTCGCAAGATATTAGTGTTAAGGGTGATTTGCTGTATGCTATAATGGGGTACTGTTATCTTTGGAAAGATTTTACTATAAATAGGATAATAGCTGCCGGTGTTTCAGAAATGCTGCAAGCTATAAGAGATATAAAAGATGATTTTTTTGGTAAAAAAACCCAGCTAATAGTAAGCATTAATTCCCCTATGCAATGTATGATGAAAGGTATTTGTGGACAATGTATTCAAAAAGTTACAGATAAAAATAGATATATTTTTACTTGTGCCTGCCAAGAACAAGATGCAAAAATAGTTGACTTCACAGGACTTAAAAGTCGTTTAGAGCAAAATTCTCTGCAGGAAAAATTATGATTAATTTTTTGTTACGGTATATATATTGTAGTTTTTATGCTATGTATAGCCTTAAAACCTAGATAAACCGAAATACGCTCAATGATTATCTGTTGATAGTATGATATTTCTAAAGCAATGCTCGAATTTTCTGCTTGTACATGTAAAATATTTATTAACTGTCCTTTATCTTTATCTTTAGCTATTTTTAGAGGAATAGTTTTGCTACTAAATTTTGGTCCAACAATCTTGCTCCAATTAATCATAATTTCTGGAAGCAATGGGTGCTGCTTGCCAAAAATTCGTCTAATAATTATGTTGATGTCATGGCTGAGTGGTTTCATGGGCAAAATTAATGATTGTAACCATTACTACTAATACAGCAAAAATAATTGATATTAAAGGAAAATACAGAGAAGTGATTGATAATACCATCAGTAATATATTACATATTATAATTCTACACACCACTTCCTTATGACTTTTACCATTTCTAACAGCTTTTTGAAAAAAATGCTTTAAATGAGGTTGCCAAATCTTTTCCTTATTAAGTAGTCTAATTAATATGGTTAGTCCTCCATCGGTCATGTAATATAAGCTAGCAATAGATGAAGCAATAAATAAATGAATACTAGAAGCTGAAATAAGTATTAAACATAAACCTAATAAAAACCCTAAACTTATGCTACCTACGTCTCCTATAAAAATTTTAGCAGGATGCCAGTTAAATATCAAAAAACCTATAGAACATCCCAATATAATGATATTAAGTACAATTATAAAATTTATATTTATTATTGTATCATACTTTAAATAACAAAGTATCAATATGGTGATGGATAAATGAATAGACTCAGCACCACTAATACCATCTATCCCATCAAGAAAATTATAAATATTTAAAAAGGTAATCAAGTATATTATGGATAACACGAAATCAACATATAATGGTAATTCGTGATGAAACAATAATGCTGGAGATAAGAATAATATAATGCTTATTGTGGAACAAATTATGTGAATAATTAGTCTTATAAATACGGGAATAGAGACAAGATCATCTAAAAATGAAATTGTAGAAATGATCAGCAATAATGGTACAATTTTAATTGAGTTTATCAACATTTCTGTTACAAAATATTCATAGGTGATAAGACCAATTATTACCACTATTACTATAGCAAGCCCACCTCCTCTTGGTGTAATTTTATTGTGTACTCTACGTGGATTCGGTATGTCCACCATTCCAAAAGATGGCAGATTAAAAATCAATAGCCAAGTAAAAAAGCTTGTTGCTATAAAAGAGAACAAAAATAAAAAACTATAATTAATAAAATCACTCATAACAACATATTAGATTTAAAACTGAAATATTCATTAGCTGCAATAATTACGTGGTCATGGACAGATATATTCACATTAGCACAAGTTTCTACTATTTTGTGTGTTAGTTTAATATCAGTATTTGAAGGTTTACTAACACCACTTGGATGATTATGTACCAGTATAATTGCCCCAGCTTCATTAAATAAAGCTCTTTTAATTATTTCTCTTGGATAGATTGTTGCTTGATCTATGGTGCCTTGGCTTAACACTTCATCAGCAATCAGGACATTTTTTTTGTTTAGAAATAAGATACGAAACTGTTCTGTCTTCATATTACCCATCGTTGCTTTTAGATAGTCTATTAGAATACTCCAAGAACTAATGACATTCTGATTTATTACTTTTTGTTTTAGCATCCTGTTAGTTAATTCACGCATAATAACAAAATTTATATATAAATTATCATTAGTTCCTTTAATATTAAGCAATTTTTCTTTATCTGTATTTATTAAATCAGCAAGACTACCAAATCGTGTTAGTAATTCCTTCGCTAATGGTTTTACATCTTTTCTAGGTATTACAGAAAATAATATCATTTCAAGTAGTTCATAATCCGCAAGATTTTCTGCAGACATAATAATACGTTGCCTTAGACGTTGTCTATGTCCAATATAATGAGGAGTATCATCTTTCATATTGTTATGTCATAAATCTGTTTTATAAGGTGGACATGTCAAGTGTTTTGGCGATAAAGTAAAAACGTCAAAACCATCTTTGGTTACACCTAAACTATGCTCAAATTGTGCTGATAATGATTTATCACTTGTTGTGACTGTCCAACCGTCTAATTTACTTAGATGGGTGGAGTGATGTCCAGCATTTACCATTGGTTCAATAGTAAAAAACATACCTTCCTCCAATACCAAGCCAGTACCAACTTTACCGTAATGTAGAATAGTTGGTTCTGTATGAAATATACGACCTATCCCGTGACCAGTATAATTTCTAACAACTGAATAATTATGCTTCTCAACATGAGTTTGTATAGCATTTCCGATAGTTCCTAAATGTATTCCTGGTTTCACTAGTTCAATTCCTATCATCATAGCATCATAAGTAATTTGCACTAAGCGTTTTGCTTTAATTCCGACATCACCAACGTAATACATTCTACTAGTGTCACCGTGCCACCCATCGACAATTACGGTAACATCAATGTTTATTATATCGCCATTTTTAAGGAGTTTATCATTTGGAATACCATGGCATACTACATGGTTAACAGAAGTACAAATTGATTTTGGAAATCCATTATAGTTCAAAGGTGCAGGGATTGCATTATTGGATACAATAAAATCATGGCAAAGATCATTTAAATGGATGGTACTCACTCCTGGTTTTACATAATTAGTAATGAAATCTAAGGTTTCTGCCGCAAGTTTACCTGCAATATGCATTTTCTTAAAGTCTTCTGGTGTATGAATTGTTATGGTCATAAAATAATTAACTTTTTATTAAAATCATCTATTGAAAGTAGAAATATATACTAAATTTCTAACTTTTTAAATTATTATTTGAATTTCATTAGATCTTTTTCAACAACCCTAACCTTATAAAAGCTATAAGATAGGGTTATTATATCAACATCGTCCATTTCTTGATCTTCTTCAAAATCAGAATCTATAAAAAATGTTACTGGCATTAACATTTTTTCTCCTGCTTTTAATAGCTGTTCTTCAAAACAAAAACAATGTATTTTAACAAAATACTTACCAGCTTTATTAGGTGTAACATTATAAACAGAAGTTCCTATTATATCATCGTTACTTAGATTTTCAGACTCGTAAAAAATTAATGTATTTTGTCCTGGGATAACTATAGCCCTTCTTTGTTTAGGAATAAATCGCCAAGGTAAATTACTATCAACATTAGAGTCAAATTCTATAGTTATTACTCTAGTTCCCTTTTTAGGAGAATATATATTAAGTTCCTGTCTTACGGTAGTACCGCCATAGCCAGTGACTTTACAAAATAAATTGTAAATTGGTATCGATGCAAAGCTTAAAAAAACCATACTAAGTGCTAAGCTGACTAAGGCTAAGGCAAACTTCCTATTAGATTTTTGTAACACTATAGTTAACCCAATTATTATTTATCCATAGCAAACTGGCGTATACTCTTCTGCTTTGAAAAATTGTTTTTTGAAAGTATCAGGGACTCGCATACTCACGTACCTCATGTACGCTGCGTATGCTCGCCCCTCATTTTCAAATCCAATTCTCCAAATCATTTGAGTATATATTAGCGAGGAGCTACTTATAACCCGAATTCTGGATTAGAAAATTCATAAAAACGTCATTGCGAGGAGGTGTAAGCCGACGAAGTAATCCAAATATAATCACTTTTGTGGATTGTTTCGCTCACATACGTTCGCTCCCAATGACAGGAATGCTAATCGAGTTAGTTATAAAAAATCAAAATTTAACTTTTTATAAGAAGCCTATTTAAAACATCTTAAACTTATGATATTATATGCTCATTTTAAAATTCTTAAGTAAAGTAATATATTTTAAAGGTATTATATGACTAACAAAATCAGTGTGCCAGTAATTTCTACAGAATCAGGATTTTATCAATATTTGCAGAAAATTAACAAAGTTCCATCACTGTCACAAGAGGAGGAGTTTCTACTTGCCAAATCCTATCTTGAACAAAATGATCTAGAAGCTGCTCATAAGTTAGTAACTAGCCACTTGAAATTAGTAGCAAAAATTGCCATTAGATATAGGAATTATGGGCTACCTCTAAACGAGCTTGTATCAGAAGGAAATTTAGGTCTTATGCAAGCAGTAAAAAAATATAATCCTGATTTGGGTTTTCGTTTGTCTACTTATGCTTTGTGGTGGATTAAAGCTTCAATCCATGAATATGTCTTAAAATCTTGGTCTTTGGTTAAAATGGGTACTACGGCAGCACAAAAAAAATTATTCTTTAGCCTTGGTAAAATTAAGCATAAAATTGCCAACCTATATTCAAGGGCTGTAACGGATAAAGACTTTGTTCAAATCGCTCAAGAGCTTGGAGTGACTACCAATGAAGTTAGTGAAATGAATGCTAGATTATCTGGTCCGGACTTATCGTTGAACAATTTGGTAAATGGTGATGATAATAGTAGTAGCGAATTAATTGAATTTTTACCAGAGACTCGTCCAAGTCAAGAGCTAAGATTAATTAGCCAAGAGGATTCTGCTAATAAGCATAACTTGTTGACCCAAGCGATGAAGATCTTAAATGATCGCGAATTACATATTCTTACTGAGCGTAAATTAACAGATTCTCCAAAAACTCTCGATATTCTTAGTATGGAATATAAAATTTCTAAGGAAAGGATTAGACAGATTGAAAACACCGCATTTGAGAAAGTGAAAAACTTTATACTACAACAAGTGCCAAAACCTGTTTAAAAGTCTATTTAGATATCTTAGTCGTCATTGCGAGGAGACCATAAGGTCGACGAAGCAATCTAGAAAAGTGATTAAAAATGGATTGCTGCGTCACCGCAAGGCGGCTCTGAGCCATGACGGAGTAATTTAGTCGGGTTATCTATAGAACTTATGAGAAGTAGTACATTCGTATTAATAAATATTATCATAAGTCATACGTTAGCATCAATATTGGGAGAAATATGGACAATGTATTCACTAATTTTAAGCTAGTTGTAGCTAAGAATAAAGGTAGCTTTTTTGAGCATGACATTATTTGCAATAATATGTTAGTAAGATTAAGAGCATTAAACATAGAGGATATGTCCACGTTTGCTCGGTTCTCTCTTGATTACGCAATCTGGAAATATTTTCCTATCAAAATGTGCCAAGTACAAGATATGAACGATTACGTTGATGACGCCATACAGCAAAGAAAACTGGGTTTGAGATATCATTTTGTTATTGAAGAGCAGAAAACAGGAAAAATTGTTGGATCAACAGCTTTTGGCAATTATTCCCCGAAAGACAGCAGGATAGAAATAGGTTGGAGTTGGATAGAAGCCTTGTTTCAAGGAAGTGGTATTAATAAAAATGCAAAGTTTCTTTTATTGCATTTTGCGTTTGATTACTTGAATATGGAAAGGGTGGAGTTTAAAACAGATGTGCTTAATGTAAGAGCTAAAGGTGGGCTTGTTAAAATTGGTGCAACTGAAGAAGGTGTGTTGCGAAGCCACACTCTCATGCCTGATGATAGACGTCGAGATACAGTATACTATAGTATACTTAAAGATGAGTGGGATACAAAATTACGGTTAAAAAACTTTTCTGACTGTTCTAGTGATGTTCAAATTTTAATACGATAATGATGGTAACGACGAATAAATGTGTACCCTAACGTAACTTTATAGATATTTATGTGGTTATTGTCTCTCAATAATATTTATTTAGCCATAGTAAATTGGCGTCATTGCGAGGAGACCATAAGGGCGACGAAGCAATCCAAAAAGTGACCAAAAATGGATTGCTTTGTCGGCATACGCCTTCTCGCAATGACGTAGTAATGTTAGTCAGGTTAGCTATAGTAGTTGTAGATATAAGAACCAAGGAAATTTTAAAGAAAATGGTAGTTTTCAATATTTTATGCAATAATTGTTGTAAATATCATTGACAACAATAAATTTCTATGCTACCATGATAATGGGTTATTGGATTTTGGTTGAGTCAATTAATTAGCGATCATCACAGAGTCGATTGTTATTGTATTAATTTAAGGAGATACTAAGTATGAAAATATGGTCTTTATCCCATGTGATGTTCGTTATTGCTGTGACATTATCTTCTAGCAGTTATGGTGATCAGAAAAAAGAGGACGTGAGTAACAAATTAGGTTCATGGCAATGTCCACAAATTACTGAGAATAGTTGGAATTTTGGACCCTATGCAAAGTGTCATTTTGATTTGCCCGATCAAAGTATGGGTGGTAGTGAACGGGGTTGTACCAGCTTCGTGGATGAGAATGGAAAACCGATTTCTCCTACATTTCACATTGATTATGCACCTGGCAGCATTAGACCAGAGATTAAGGGATGTGATGTAAACGAAGATACCAAAGGTCATATAGTAGCCAAAAATTGTAGTAGTATTGATTTTTCTCTATGTGGTAATAATAGTGATAAGGTAGATATAAATATTACTAATCCTAACAATGTACATATCATTGGGGTTAATTGTGATGCAGGAGTATGTGGGTCGCGAAGTAATTTTATATAGCTAATCCGAGATTACGTTAGTTTGCTATGGATAAATGCTAATCGGGTTAGCTATAAACATGAAAGAACCATTATCGATATATATACACTGGGCATTTTGTTTATCAAAATGCCCGTATTGTGATTTTAATTCTCATGTTTCAGATAAAGTAGACCATGATGATTGGCTGAAATGTTACGAGACAGAGCTTGATCATTTTAAGGATATTATAGGTCATAAATATATAAAATCTATTTTTTTTGGTGGTGGGACTCCATCTTTAATGAAGCCATTTGTTGTTGAAGGAATAATTAGAAAAATAGCAAATCTAGCAACGATAGATGAGCAAACAGAAATTACTTTAGAAACAAATCCCACTTCATTTGAGACTGAAAAATTTAAGGACTTTAGATTAGCTGGAATAAATCGTGTATCAATTGGCGTCCAGTCTCTAGTAGAAAATGACCTAAAAAGTTTAGGACGACAACATGATGTGGGGCAGGCAATCAAAACTATTGAAACAGCTCGTCGTATTTTCCCTAGAATATCTTTTGACCTAATTTATGCAAGAAGTAACCAAACTCTAGAAAGCTGGCAAAAGGAACTGACCAATGCCATGGAGCTTGCCTCAGGTCATATCTCATTATATCAGTTAGTAATCGAAAAAGGTACGTTATTCTATAAATTGTTTAACGATGGAAATCTGACTATACCAAGCTCAGATCAAGCAGCTGATCAGTATGAATGGACTAACTTGTACTTAAAGTCTCAAGGATATCTTAGGTATGAAATATCAAATTATGCTATATTAGGTCATGAATGTAAGCATAATTTGACATATTGGCAATATAATAATTATTTAGGTATAGGTCCAGGTGCCCACAGCAGAGTTAATATGTATGATAGTGATTTTACCTCTAATCTCTATAGTATCATGATGTGGCATAAACCAGAAAAATGGTTACAAACTGTTAATAGTTTGGGATGTGGTATTCAGCATATTAATAAACTTGCTATGCAAGAAATAATTGAAGAAATGTTGATGATGGGACTACGTCTTGAAAAGGGTATAAATATTGACATTATACAAAAAAGAACTGGTAAACAATTATTTGAGATTTTGGATATACAAAAGGCAACATACTATAAAAAGCTAGGTCTAGTTCAGTGGGATGAGGAGTTAGGTGATAAAGGTCATATTAATCTTACAAGTAAAGGTCTAATGTTACACAGTTATATAGTACCAAGGTTGTTTAATACTACAGTTGTAAATTAATTTCTTCTGGTAATTTGGACAATGATCCGGTACTCAAATCCTCACGTACATCTGAGTACGCTGCGGTTTTGTACTCCGTGTTTCCTTCAAATTCCTCAGCATAAATTAATTTACAACTGTAGTATTAAATAGGCTTATATTCTGTGAGCGTTCACGGAAAAAAAGTTACAATACAAGATGTCTATTAGCGAGAAGGTAAGCCAAGAAGCAATCCATTCCTGGTCATTTTTTGGATTGCCGCGTCGCCGCAAAGTGCCTCCTCGCAATGACACCTGGAATATCTAAAACTTATTCGGGTTAGCTATATTTCTAAACTTTTGACGGAGCGACTAAATAATCCTATTAACAATCCTCCGACTATAAGCATAATAGATAACCAAATAAGACTCATCATTGGTTTGTAATATATTTTTGCATGAATTACATCATCATCAATTTTATTTAACACAGCGTAAAGATCATAAATTAAATAAGAATATATATTACTTTCTTGGGATAGTTGTTTTTCTATTATATAAAATCTATTTTCAGGCTTTAATATAGTGATATTATTTTGTTGATCCTGAATCCAAAATTCGGCAATTTGCCGATAATAATTTTGCGATGATGATACTCTAATATCTCTTAAGGTAACTTCAAATCCACCTGCTGTTACCTTGTCTCCAACTTTTCCTATAAAATCTACTTCGCTTTGTAATAATGAATTAAGGGTAATAGTTAAAACAAGTAAGCCAAAGCCTAAATGTCCTAAGATCATAGCAATATTGGCTTTTAGCTTCTCTCTAAAGAAATTGCTTTTTGCTAATACATAATAACAATTTTGTATTATTAGAAAAAGAGAAAATGTCACAGCACATGTTGAAATAAAACCATACTGAATTTGGTATGAGCTAATAAAAGTTATTGCAAAAGAACAAGCTAGGATAACTATCTGTTGTCTTCTTATGTGATTTGTCTGAGCAATACCAGCTAGTAAAATTGTTGGAATAATAAAGATTATGAAATTTTTGACAAAAAATCTTTCACTAATGGTAATAGATTCTTGATATAATAAAGAATAAACTACCGGGTAAGTGGTGGCATATAGTAATACTACTAAAGCTGTTAAGAAAAATGTACTTCCCAGAATAATAAGTTTATGCTTAAATTTGTACTTGTCTAATCCTGTTGAATTAGGTTGAGTGATATTTTGCCCTTTTACTATTAGTAAAACTAAGCTTGATATAGCAAGGGTAGTAAATATTGCCAGCATATAGATTGCACGCTCAGGTGATGAGGCAAAAGAGTGAATTGAGGTAAGTACACTTGACCGTACCAAGAACGTACTAAATACTACCAGTAAAAAAGTGATAATTGATAAGGTTATGATCCAATTTTTCATTTGTCCAGATTTTATCGTTACCAAGATTGAGTGATGTAGAACAATAGCCGACAGCCATGGTAGTAGGGAAATATTTTCTACTGGATCAAAAAACCAAAAACCCCCCCAACCTAGTTCTCTATAAGCCCACCATGAGCCTAGGGCTATTCCTAAGGTTAAAAAAATTATTCCTAAGTTGGTAAATATTTTAATAGCTCTAAGATTAGTCAAGTCTAAGTTAGAAGTGAGCAACATCACGCAAGCAGATGTAAAAGGTACGACATAACAGACATAACCTAAATATAATATAGGTGGATGTATTATTAGGGCGATATCTTGAAGCATGGGGTTTAAACCGAGACCCTGAGTGGGGAGGAATGATAGGCTGTCAAATGGGTTGGAGGTGAAATAAATGAAGCTACTGAATAATATTTGTATTAGTGCTAGTACAATTATGTGATATACTCGAGCTGGACGGCTATTAAATAGAGCAATATAAATAACGCCTATAGTTTGTAATAAACATAGCCATAATAGGATAGACCCTTCATGACTTGCCCAGCTAGCAGCAATTTTAAATCCTAGAGGCTTTAATGTACTCGAATTAAAAAAAACATTCTGTATAGAAAAATCCGATATAATAAATCCACATACTAATAGCAAAAAAGACAGTAATGTTGACAGCCAGCTACAGTAAAAAAATAAAGTACCAGCATGATATGAAGCAGTAATAACTGCTAGTATACTGAACAGCATTGCCAATATTTGTAGATAATTGCCAAGACTACTAATCACTTTCAAGTTCTTCATTTGGTAAAACAGTGACTTTTATGCTATCAAGTCTGTTGCCTACTTTTTTGTTAATAGTAATATTTAAATTAAATATCTTGACAGATTCTCCTTGATTGGGAATACGCTCAACTTCATGGATAATCAAGCCAGCTATGGTATTTGCGTTATAATCAGGTAGATTCCAATTTAGTTCTCTGTTTATATCTCTTATAGTTGCAGAGCCATCAATAATAAACTCCATTTCAGATTTCTTTACAATTGTGTTAATAGGATAATCATGCTCATCGATAATAGGACCAACAATCTCTTCTAATATATCTTCTAAAGTAATAATACCTTGTAAATCGCCATATTCGTCAACAACACAAGCAAAATGGGTTTTTCTCTCTCTAAAAGCATGAAGTTGATGAGTGACCAAAGCATTATCAGGTATAAACCAAGGCTGACTTATCAGTTCTTCGATATTAATTTTTTTTACATCGTTATTTTTTTCATAAAGAGCTCGGAGTAGATCTCGTATGTGAAGTACACCAATTATGTTGTCCTGAGTATCTTTCCATAATGGTATTCTGGTATGAGGGCTGGATAATAATGCTTTCCTTACTATCTCCTCTTTAGGCAAATCTATATTAATGGCTATTACGTTACTTCTGTGTATCATAATTTCAGATACTGTCATTTTCCTAATATCTAATATACCCCCTAACATATCACGGTCAGATTTATAAACATTACCCTCTTGATGATAATGCTCAATAACTCCCCTAACTTCTTCTGTTCCTGAGATATTTTGTTGTAGATTAATACGAAAAATAAAACAAAATACCTTAACTATAACTTCAAAAACATAATTAATTGGTCTCAAAAAATTTAGAAGAAATATAATAGCTGGAGAAGTGAATAATGCTAGTTGTTCTGCTTTTGCCACAGCAATAGCTTTCGGTATTATTTCACCAAAAACAATTATTAAGAAAGCCATAATTGCTGAGGCTGCAATAGTACCATTATCGCCTAGCCAGTCGATAAATATACTGGTAGCAATCGTAGTACAAACAGTATTAAATAAGGTATTACCAATTAGTAATGTGCCAATTACCTTTTCTTTTTTCTTTAGAACCTGTAATACAATCGTGGCACGTTTAATGCCGTCTGCCTTAAATTTTTGTATTTTTCCAGGAGAAGAGGCGGTTATAGCCGTTTCAGTAGCTGAGAGTAGTGCGGAACATCCTATCATTAGAACAATAATGATTATCAAGAAAATAGTCATTGATCCTTGTATAAATTATTTAGTATAAAGCTGATTATATTGCTAACTGGATAATTCCCCTAATACTTTTTTGGAACAATTTACAACCCAATAGCTTCCCTTTGTTCTCTAGGAGGCTGCCTGCAATAACTAAAGTAATTCTATATTTGGCTCTTTTTGACTGCGAATAAACATGATTTTTTTGAAATAGGTACATATTCCTGCAAAAATCATATTTATTCTCGCCGAAAAATAGCTCAAAATATAATTAATTAGTTATCGCAGGCAGCCTCCTAGTTACACTAGTCTTGCTAATCATGGTATTTTCTTGAATTAACGTACTCATAATTGACCCATATTTTTTTTGTTAACTAACCAACTTTCTATGGCTATGAGGTAAATTGCCAGCCTCTTTTGTCAATTTTTCAAAATGAAATAGCCCATAAGCAAAACCGATAATTGTTGGAATCATAATAAACAATAATCCCCAATTGCCAAAATGATTAGTAACATAGGTAAAAGCAAAAGTAGTGATTACATACGTAAAAGCCCGAGATACAGCCCGCACTATGCCGACATAGGTAAAACGTTTAAATACCGGAAATCTTTTATAAAAAATGGGACCGGCTGTAACTAAGCATTCCTCAAATAAAATTATAACAAATTGAATCAAAAATAACTGATAAGGAGCATTAATATTATTCAATAAATACGGACAAAATATGATAAAAATAGAACATATGATCAGTGTAACTTTTACAATTAATAATGGATATATCTTGTAACTTAAATAAGCTGCTATTAGCACAATTAATAATTTTATTATTTGTATAATAAAATTATGATGAATAACCTCAGCTGTTGTATAATCAAAATTAGCCTTAAGAATAGTGCCACAATGTACATAGGTAAAATAAAAACATACTGGTTCAGCACATTGTAATAAAAGGAGTGCTATTACTGTTTTCTTATTAACTTTTTCTTGCCACATGGGGTGGTTTATTAAGTTGGCTGTATCGGTATTAGTGTTTTCAAAAACTTTTTTAACTCGACGTTTGGCATCAGCAAATTCTGGTGTTTCTCTCAACCTTGTCCTTGCCACAGACCCAATCAATGCTACTACCGCACCAAGCCAAAATGCTAGACGCCAGTTAAAACCATGCGAAGTAACAAGTGAGGCAACCCCTAATGCTCCTAATCCTCCTATAGAAGAACAAGCCCCTATAAATGCTACAGTTGCATATTGGGTTGGTGGTTTAGTGGTTTCAGTTAAATAAAGCTCTGCTCCTACTCTTTCACCCATAGAAGACATACCTTGAACAATACGGCAAATTGTTACTATCCAGGTAGCTGTAACCCCTATCTGGGCATAAGTAGGTAGATTAGCCATGACAAGACATGATGTAGCCATCATAAAAGTTGTGATGATCACGGTTGATTTACGCCCTATATTATCACCCAACCTACCAAATATTATTGCCCCAATAGGTCGGAAAATAAAGGTAGTACAAAAAGCAAATGCCATCATTAAAGAAGTTGTGTGAGGATCAGTTGGTTCAAAAAATAGCTCATTAAGAAACGCTGCCATATGGACATATAACATTAAGTCAAAATATTCTAGGAATGTTCCAATTGATAGTAATCCTAAAGCCTCTTTTTGTTCTCTTGTTAGGTTAGTATGATGATTAGGAATAATTCTGGTATTTTCTTGAACAAGTTCACTCATAATTGCCTCAAATAATTGTTTTTTTTGGTTAACTAACCAACTTTCTATAACTATAAGGTAAATTGGCAACCTCTTTTGCCAGTTGCGTATCGTCCCATCAACTGAACCCTCTGGGCAGCAATTAAAGAATAGGTATCTTTTGCTGCAGGCTGGCTATGGAAGCATTAAGTCTTATCAATTCAGCTGAATTAGTGGAGCAAATCTGTGACTTGATCTTATTAATAGCATTATCAAGCTGAGCAAAGTCTGCACTACCTTTCTTCTTTCCTTCATCGTCATCCAAATCATCAGCCATTTTATCTTTTCACCATGTTAATGTTTTGGTTGCAATAGTTACAACTTTAATTAAATATAACTTACATTAAAATAGTCAACTAATTTTTATATTAATATATTTGATTTTCTATCAATATAAAATGATTTAATAATTTACTATAGTTAATAATCCGTTATAGTTGGGGAATTTACTATTTAGAACATTTAGATTTATTTTGCACTAGTGATATTGTTACAATCAAAAATTTATTATTTCACTTTTCCATATTATTTCTTCTTGCTATCACTAACCAAATAGTCAAATATATTAATATTAAATATTAACTAATGGTAAAGAAATGATAACGTATCAAGATCATAAGATTCTAACAAGAGGACAAAAACGAAGCGGTTGGGTTGCTATCAATCGGGACACTCTTAGAGTATTTTGACTTGATGCTCTATGTTCATATGGCAGTATTTCTTAATGAGTTATTTTTTCCAAAAAGTGATCCACATACTGCTACTTTGCTGTCGGCTTTCGCCTTCTGTGCTACTTTTGTTTTTCGACCAATTGGTGCTGTGCTATTTGGTTGGATAGGTGATAAAGTAGGTCGCAGAGCTACACTAATTGTCACAACGTTTATGATGGCGTGTTCTTGTTTGGTGATGTTTAGTTTGCCGACTTATGCACAAATTGGTATTACTGCTTCGGTATTAATCACCATTTGTCGGATAATGCAAGGTATGTCATCTTTAGGAGAAGTAGTAGGGGCTGAATTATATTTAACGGAAACAATTAAACCACCAATGCAATATCCTGTCGTTGCTATTACTTCGATATTTGCTGATCTAGGGGCAGTATTTGCTTTAGGTATCGCAACGCTGGTTACTTCACATGGCTTTAGTTGGCGATATGCTTTTTTATTTGGCACAGTGATTGCCCTGGTGGGAGCTGTGGCAAGAACACGACTGAGAGAAACTCCAGAGTTTGCTGATGCAACTAGAAGGCTGCTAAATAAACTTAAAACTTTCGGTTTAGAGAAAAAGGATATTACTAATCAAGAAATGCTAAATGAAAAAGTTAATATAAAAACTATATTAGCTTATTTATCAATTGAATCCACTGGACCAATTTGGTTTTATTTGCTATATATACATTGTAGTAGTATACTTACAAACACCTTCAATTATAGTGCTGAACAAATTATTGGACATAACTTGTTCGTTGCAATAGAAGAGTTATTTAGCGGCATTCTATATGCTTATTTGAGTTATAAGATATGTCCACTAAAAATTTTAAAAATGAAATTAGTAATTTGTGCTAGTATTATTATATTTGTGCCATATATACTAACTAGTATCCCATCGCCTTTTTATTTATTATTATTGCAGTTTTTTATATTACTATTTAAAACAGGAATATTTCCAGCTGCTCCAATAATTTATAAACAGTTTCCTGTATTTAAACGTTTTAGATGTGTTAGTATCTCATTTGCTGTGATACGGGCAACAATGTATGTTGTTGTCTCTTTTGGGCTAATCTATTTGATAGATTCTTTTGGTAATTGGGGAATAGTAATATTATTCGTACCCTTCATTGTGTCATATGGATTTGCCTTGCGTCATTTTGAGACATTAGAGAAGTTACGGCGTGAAAGTGGTTTTTTATGATTGGAATAGGTTTGTAGTTTTATAATCAACTATTTAAAACTGGCTTGAATACCATTAAGAAGAAAATAATAATTAGACTTATGAAAGCTGACCAGCCAAGATAAAACCATAATTTAAATAATTTATAATACGAATCTGGTAGTTGCTGGTTATTTTTTAATGCATTAACCGCCATATCTCGTAATTTAATTTGAATCCAAACTACTGGTAACCAGCAAATTCCTGCAATAATATAACCTATATACGTTAAAACAAGCCAAAAATCTAAAAAATCATATCCTAAAATATTGATTAGTATTATGCCACTAATTGGTTGGATTATTATGCTTGGAGTAGTAAAAAGCAAATCAGCAATAACCGTACTACTAGCTGCAAAAGATTTTGCAGCTAAATCGCCAGTTTTATTTGCCCACCACATGAAAAAAGCAGTGCCAATGCCTGTACCAAACAAAATAGTAGAGCTAATGATATGAATGGTTTTGATTATAAAATACCAGTCCATTATTTGTCCCTTTCTATAGCAAGTAGAATAATAGTAAGAAGTATAATAGGAATATTTTTAGTAAGTGACCCAAGTGGCTCAAGCCATAAATCAGGTTTAATAAAGGTCAGAAAAAATGTATAGGCAAATATCAATAGGATTTGCAACAAACATATATTAGTTATTCTATGCTTAATAATTAGCAGATATCCGAGAATAATATCAGTAAAGCAACTTGAATATAGAATATAATGGGCAATATGCTTGCTGAAACCTAACTCTGCTATCGTTTTAATAGCAAGTTCCGGAGCAAAAAAAGCACTAATAACACCTGTAACAATCCAAAATAATCCTAGTGTGATTTTTACTAGTGGTTTTAGTAAAAAAAGTCTAGCATGCCATAATGATTGTACAGTAAGAGGCTCAGTTGCTAAGCCCAGCTCAAAACTTCGAGGAGTAATGGAGCTAAAATTGACAAAATCTTCTTTATCAGCAATATTAGGTTGCATTAACATCCTGTATGAGGTGCTATTAAGCGGACCTATAGCAAAAATATCCCCTAATTTAGCTCCAAGCCTAATAAATATTAACGGAATTTTAATTAGACTAGCAGGGGGTAAACCGAGCCATCTCCTAAAATTAATCAATATATCTTTGACAGTTACTATTTCTGGTCCTACTACTTTTAATACTTTACAGGTTATACCATCTTTTTTTACACAATTAAGGATTACTTTAGTTAAATCATCCATATGTATAGGTTGAAATTGTTGTAAACCATCGCCTATTAGTGGAATAAAATAAGGTAAAGATGAGAGGGCTCGGAATAACGAAGTGCCTCCATAACAACCGCTAGTATATACAAGAGATGGCTGCAAAATAAGCCAATCAATATTTTTGAGAGTTTTTAGATAATTATCAGCTTCTCTCTTAGTTAAAGCGTAATCGGTAGTTTTTTCATCATCAATACCAAGAGCTGAAATATGAATAACTCTTTTAATTTTGGCTATAACACAAGCATCAAAAAGAGCTTTTGGACCAGAGATATGAACATTCTCTATTTTGTTGGTATTAGTTGAAGTTAACACGCCAGCAACATTAATAACCACATCAATATTTTGTAGCTTGTCGATCCACTTTTGCGGATCAGTATCACTATTAAAATCACAGGCAATGATTTGTGTATTGGGAAATTTTCTTTCAGTTGCCTTTATATCTCTCACTGCACAGATTACATCATGGTTATCCTTTAGTAACTCTGCAGTGATATATGAACCGATAAAACCATTAGCCCCTATTACTAAAACTCTCAAGCCGCCTCCCTTAATTTCATCAAAATTGCTGCTGTTTCTTCCCATAACTTTCTGATTGAATTTATAGTAAATTAACGCAAAAGACTATAAACAACCTGAATTCAGTTATATCTATAAATATAGCAGATTTTTATGGTCCACTAATAGTTGTTTTCATTATTTTTGCGGTATTGCTTATATTTTTTTTCATTACATGTACCTAAGAGATGCATACAAAATTAGTAAGATGTATGTTCCTAACTTAAACGTCTATTAGCGAGGAACCGAAGGCGACGAACCAATCCATGTATGGACCTACCCGATAATGCAAGAAAAAAATAATATATAACAGCAAAAAAATCGAATGCAGTCATGTATCCGGCTTATAGTTAATAAATCACTTTAAATTTACCCTATAGCCCTGATGGAATTCGCTGGC
>JAJIYL010000063.1 GCA_020881195.1 Rickettsia endosymbiont of Pseudomimeciton antennatum
ATCTTCTAAGCTTTTCTTCAAATTATCCGTTTCTAATGCATGAGCTTTTGCCAAATCATCCAATTTAGCTTTCTCAGTTTCTGTAAGTTGTTTAGCATCTTCTAAGCTTTTCTTCAAATTATCCGTTTCTAATGCATGAGTTTTTGCCAAATCATCCAATTTAGCTTTCTCAGTTTCTGTAAGTTGTTTAGCATCTTCTAAGCTTTTCTTCAATTCTTTCTTTCCTTGCTCCGCTGCAGCAAACTTATCCTGTGCATCCTTTGCTTGTTGAGCCAAATCTGCTAACTTACCTTCTAAGTCTTTTTTAACATCTCCAAAGTTCTTCTTTGCCTGTGCCTTAGCTTTAGCCAATTCATCTTTTGCAGCTTGATCTGCAACATTTTGTTGTTGAGTCAAATCTGCTGTCTGTTGTTGTGTTTTTTCACTAGCCTTTGCTAATGCCTTCTCCTGCTTTGGTACCATAGTTTCGGGTACTTTAACCTTAGCCTGTGGATCCTTTGACTCTACTTCTTTTTGAACCAAAACTTTCACCTGTTGTTGTGAATTAGCAACCGATTCCTTTTTTACCTTTGAATCATCCTGTGAACCAGCTCTATTTTGTTGAGCCTGCTGACTAAATGCATTAGCTTTTATCTTAGGTTGTTTAAGCAATTGGGCTTCTCGTTGTTCTAGTTTCTCAAATGCTAGTTTTTTCTTCGTGTATTCATTATCCAAATTACTTATATTGCTTAGCAACTCTGCTAATTTTTCTTCAGCTACTTTGGTATCTTCCTGCAATTTCACAATATTTTTTGAAGGTGCTTGCTGTTCTAAATTCAATTCTTCTCTTTGACTAATTTGGCTGTCTGATTGCTTATTATCATCTGAAATTATTGCTTGTTGACTAGAATTCCCAGTAGCCTGACTTGGTGATTGATTAGTTCTAGTATTTTGATCTTTTGTAGTAATACCAAGATTTTCACCATCATTTACATGTTTTTTAGAATCCATTTGAGAATTTCCATCCTCTTGAGTAATACGCTTATTACTACCAACATATTGTTCTGGGGTAGGATTGTTACTAGGAGCAGCTCTTTGACCAGTACTTGATGAAGAGTTTAAGTTACTTGAGCTATTATTATCGTTACTATTCTTATCGTTACTATTATTATTTTGGGAATCTTCTAGCTCTGCAGCTTGCTTCGCCACTTCTTGCTCAAGAGCCTGTTTTTCTTGTTTAGTGTCTGTATTTCTCCAGCTTGTATTACATTCATTCTCCTAAGTTGAGCCGGATTATCAACCTCAGCAGCATGAACAGAACTACAGAATAATAGTATAATAAGAAAATATAGTTTTTTCATTTATCTAATTTATTTATTTGTTTTAGTTTTTCAATATAAATAAGGGAAAGGTTGACATTACCCCTGTTATTAATTATTCTATAATATAGCAGATTTTTATGATCCACTAATAGATATTTTTATTATTTTTATATCATAATTGTGACCTAGTTGTCTCATCTTCAACCAAAACCTTAGCCCCATCACCCAATCCCTTTTTTCCTGAAATAACCACTTGGTCATTTGGTTTGATGCCACTAACTACCTCTACACTTTGACTATCACTATCACCTATTTCAACCTTTACTTTTTTAGCTATATTATTTTCAATAACGTAGACAAAATAATAGGATTCAAAAAAGATAGCTGAGTTTGGTAATTTTATCCGCTGCTTATTGCTATTGAAAACAACATTTACATTAACAAATAAGCCAGGCGTGATTGAATTGTCATCATTTGGAATAAACGCCTCAATATAGACTGAGTGATTTTTCTCTTGAGCCATTTCTGAAGTTTTAAAATCACTTAGTTTAAGGGCTAAATCTAAAGCAGGAATATAAATGTTAACATAGCTATCCGGAGAACTTTTAAATTTCTGATAGTCGCTTTCATCGAGCTCAAATGCAACCTTGATAATATGAATATCGTAAAGAACAGCAATTTTATCCTTTTGTGTAACAAGCTCTCCGTCAGCAACAAGTTTTCGTTCAACAATACCACTTAACGGAGCAATAATATAATGATTGGTTTTGTCATCAAGTAATGTATAATATTTGTGCTTAGAATCAAGATATTCTATGCGATGGTTTAGATATTCTGTATAGCTAATAAGATTCTTATCCGCTAGCTGTTTCATCGCATTAGCTTTTTTCTCTTTAAGATGATATTCTTCATTTGCAAGTTCAATCATATAGTCAATTTGCGTGGTATCTAATACTGCTAAAATATCACCTTTCTTAACATAACTACCTATGGGCAAGTCAAGCTCTTTAATTCTCCCTGTTATATTTACTTTAACCGCATGTGTTTCATAGGGCAAGGTTTTGCCTGTTGTAACCAATATATCCTTTGTCTCCTCTGAATATTGAGCTTTAACCACTTCAACAGGAACCCCAACAATTTGATTATCAACTTGCTTAGCAGCAATTTGTCTATTATCTATTTTTTTAATAAAAATTACCACTACGACAATCAATACTGCAACAAATAATATCCCATATATAAATGTTCTTCGACTCATTAACACCATCTCTACCTGCCTTATGAGTCGTAAGAAAACAACACTTACAAATTAGTTTCTTATAACTCTATGTTATTTAATTAAACACACTATGATTTATAAGAGTTATTATTTTACAACTCCTAAAAGAATAGCTAAACCGACTATTTTTCATCTACTTAAGCCTTCATCCGTTTTGTCCGGTTTATACGATGCAATATACACATTAAAAATTCATTGTCAAGTTAAATTATTAGGTTATTGAAAAAATATAAATTTGATGACTACTTATAATCTCTTCTGTGAACAAAATTTTATGATAAGATTTTTTTGAAATAGAACTAACTATTCCAGCAAAAGTTTTATTAATTTCGCTTAAAAACACTTAAAATCTAGACAATTAAAATTTTGTTCACAGAACCTAATATATTTTGGAGTCATAAGAAAATAACACTTACAAACTATTGAAACGACTGACTATGAATTAATGTTAGATAAAACATACTGATATTTTAATATTTAGCAACTTTTATGTAATGCAATCTGTCATATAATATTAAAATATAATAACTTTTTGCAATATAACCTGGCAATATAGTTACTCATACCAATTCACCATAGTACCCTACATTTTTTATTCTATCGTGAAAATAGACCTTTTGCGAAACTCGCTTATGCACAAGGATTTGAAGGAAACTCTTCACTTCGAACCGCAGCGTACTATAATGTACGCGGGATTCGAGGATAATACCCACAGCTGTCGAAAGTTAGAAGAAGCGGTTTTAGCGGTTATCATGGCAGTTTAAACCCCAATTTCGGATTAACTTCGTTAATCCAAAATTGGAATAATAATAGTAAAAAATTGTAGAATACTCGGGGATTCAAGTACCGCATCATTGTTCAAATTACTAGAAGAAGTAGAGTTTTGCAGGAAATCTAATAGTTTACATATTGTAGCGGATCGACAGCTAGCTTTCCCTGGCGAATAGCAAAATGCAGCTGAGGGTATTCGGCATCTCCAGTATCCCCTACATGTCCTACTACTTCTCCTTGTGAAACTGTTGCTCCTTTTTGAACAATGAGGTCTTGTAAATGAGCATAAGCAACATAAAGATCGCTGTTATCTAATTGCACTATTAGTAAATTACCAAACTTCTTATCATTACCTGCAAACATTACTTTACCTGAGGCAATAGATTTTACAGTAGAACCTTCTCTTGCCGCAATATTAATCCCCTTGCTTTTTCCTTTAGATGTTTGTTCACCAAATTTGGTAATAATTTTACCATCGATTGGCTTGATAAATTTTGCTGTATTAATTGGAACAACATTCTCTGCCTCTTTTATGGTACTTTTTCTTGTGAATCTCTCTTGATTTTTTTTATTTAATAGCTCAGTATTAACTTTTATCATGATAATTTGAGATTTGTTAAGATGATAGGGTGCGGACATGTTATTTAGCTCAGCTAATTGTTCCCCCGTTTGACCATACTCATTGGCTATCGATTCTAATGTTTCTCCTGGTTGCACCTCACGGTAGATTACCTTACTATCATCTATCTTTACTTTTGGGACTATTATTACATCATCCTGATTTTGAGTCTTTATAGCATGACGATCTTGTAAGAAACCAGTCGGAGCATCAAAATCTTTTTCTTTCTCGTCAAATTCTCTACCTATTATTTCACCTTCATCACTTTCTAATATATTCTTATTTTCGTAATATGTTGTAGTTGGTGATTTTATGGTTGTAGATTTTTGGGAAAAATCTTTTCCACGATTATATTCGATAGGAGCTGGAGGTTGAGTAGCACACCCAGAAATCATAAATATTACAAAATAAACAAAAACTATATTATTCTTCATAACTAACCAATAACTTACCAAAAAATTTGCAATTTTATTATGCAATAAACTAACTTTAATGTACAATTAATTCTAGTCTTTTTTTTACCAAAATTACGTAATTATGAAAACTTACAGCATTTTAATAGCCAGTGACCACTCAGGATTTTCACTCAAAAGCAAGATTATCAGCTATTTACACAATAAAAATATATCTATTTTTGATTATGGTACTTATAATCAAGAAACAGTGGATTATCCAGACTATTCTAAAAAAGTTGTTGATGGAATTTTAGAAAATAGAGCTCCTTTAGGAATCTTAATTTGTGGAACTGGTATAGGTATGTCAATTGCCGCAAATCGTACGTCTGAAATAAGGGCTGCTTTATGTTTTGACTTATTTATGGCAGAAAGATCAAGGGCTCATAATGATGCTAATATAATAGTGTTAGGAGCTAAAATACCAAATGAAGAACTAGCATGTCAAATGGTCGATAAATTTCTAACCACTAAATTTGAAGGTGGAAGACATAGTACTAGGTTATCAAAAATAAACTAACTATTCGGCTTTCTCTAAAAATGACGTATTATGTACTCCAATCGTCATTGCGAGAAGCTACTTTAGTAGCATTGATGCAATCCAGAAAGTAATTAAAAATAGATTGCTTCGACCATTACACGATCTCGCAATAACGATTGAGGTGTATATATGTCATTGCGAGGAGACCGTAAGGTCGACGAAGCAATCCAGAAAAATTAAATTTGGATTGCTTCTTGGCTTAAGCCTTCTCACTAATAGACGTTTTGTACTTCAGGTTTTTTTCCTTAAATTGATACGTATACCGAATTACATTTTCACGATAGAATAAAAAATATAGAGTGCTATAATAAAAATTACATTTAAAAATTAAGAATTTATGGTGAAATTGAAAAACCGTGAACGATCAAATATTTGGTTAACAATAATAAGTTGTTTAGTAATTCACTACTGTTCAGTTACTCACGCATCTAATACAAGTGTTGATAGAAGCCTTATGATCCGTAGTCATAGAGGCAATAGCCATATTGACAATAGATTTGCTGCAAGAATTGCTATTGTAGATATACATTCTATTCTAGAACATTCTGCAGCAATCCAATCTATAAGAAAATCTGTAGAGCAGATAGGTAGAAAAATCCGACAAGATTTATCAAAGAAGGATTTAGAACTTAAAGGAATAGATAATCTATTAATGGAAAAACGTAACTCTTTAAGTGAATCAGCTTTTGAACAAGAAGTTGATGCTTTTAATAAAAAAGTAAACATAGCACAAAAAGAAATACAAGATAGGAAAGTACGCCTTGAACAAGCTCATTCTGAAAGTTTAGGCAAAGTACACGAAACAACTATAAAAATTATAAATGATTTAGCAGAAAAATATAATCTTGATTTGGTTATACCTAGTACTCAAATTTTATTTGCTAAAAATACCTTAAATATTACACAAGAAGTGATAGTAGAGCTAAATAATCGATTAAAATATGTTACAATCAAATATGAATAGCTAGGAGGCTGTCTATTAGACAGACCACGCAAGTAGGTCGTGGCAATTGTCCCTGTTAATTGGATTGCTTCTTGGCTTACACCTTCTCGCAGTGACGTTTTTATGCTGTTGTAACACTTACAGAATAAAAAATGTAGGGTATACTCTTCTACTTTGAAGAATTGGCTCCGTAAAACTTCGGGGCATTCGCGTACTCACGTAGGTTTACTACGCTCCGCTCGCTCGCCCCTTGTTTTACGTTCCAATTCTTCAAATCATTTGAGTATACTATGCTATAAATGATGCGGCTGACTCTCAACTTTTAATTGGAGTCCTAAAGCAGTTAATAAGGAGCTAATATTATCAAAACTAGGATTTCCTTTACTAGATAACATCTTATATATATGTTGTCTGTTTATATGAGTATCTCTAGATATTTTTGTTATTCCTTCCCTTGCAATAATAGCTTCTTTTAAAGTGGACAAAAATAATTCCTTGTTATGATCTACAAAATATTATTCTAAAGCAGCATTCACATACTCTGCAACTTCTTCCTTATTTTGTAATTGTTCTCTTAAGTAATTAGTAAATTTTTCCATATAATCATCCTCTAATTAAGCGTATCTATTATTTCTTGTGCTTTTTTGATATCCCTACTTTGTGTTCCTTTATCACCTGCATTTAATAAAAGAACTATTAGACCTTACAATATCCAGGTTAGGTCATTGCGAGGAGGCATAGCCGACGAAGCAATCCATGTATGGACCTACCCGATAATGCAAGAAAAAAATAATATATAACAGCAAAAAAATCGAATGCAGTCATGTATCCGGCTTATAGTTAATAAATCACTTTAAATTTACCCTATAGCCCTGATGG
>JAJIYL010000064.1 GCA_020881195.1 Rickettsia endosymbiont of Pseudomimeciton antennatum
CCTCAGTTTTGGATTAGAATTTAAAAATTCTAATCCAAAAACTGGTATACTCTTCTGCTTTGAAGAATTGGCTCCGCAAAACTTCGGGGCATTCGCGTACTCATGTACTAAATGTACACCTAGCACGCTCACCCCTTGTTTATTGTCCCCATTCTTCAAATCATTTGAGTATAAAGCAATAAGGAAAAATGCATTCTTGAAGCGGTTCTACGAATGCATTTTAACCTAATTTTTAGCTAATAATCTTATTTTTAATCTGAAAAATAAGATTATTAACCATTTTTATTATTTTAACAATCAGGCGACGAACCGCTTCTAGCCTGATTGTTTACATTATTATTCCAATTTTAGATTAACTTCGTTAATCCAAAATTGGGGTTTCTAACTAAAAATATTTAGCAAATTTTCTACATTATCAGTATCAGCAAGTTTATTATTTTTATATTCTCGACATTTAAGACATTTATGAGTTAAGACCAAACCTTTTTTACCATCTGTTTTATAAGAAATTGGTTGCATTAGTCCATTACATCCAGACGCTCTATCCCCAGGGTTAATATCTACATGCTTACTGTAGAAACATATTGAACAATGGTTAGTATAACCATTGCCTTGGATGAATTCACCACACATTTCACAAATAAAATCTTCTTTATTTCTATAAAACTTTTTTGCTACCATTAACTTAACTTATTCTTGTAATCTGTAAGGATTTCATTAATAACACGCCAAGATTGTGGAACTTCAACAGCGTTTGTTCCTTCAAAACCAGCAACGATTATCAAGGCTTTCCACAAGCTCCAGGCACGACCGCGAGTCCAGGTATCTGCATCCAACGAAAGCATTGCACGAAATACTTCTCTGCTTTTTTTCCCAAACATATTCCAAGCGATTGCTAGATCACAAGCGGGATCACCTATCCCCAACCCTCCAAAATCAATGACAGCACTCAATTTCCCTTCTTGCACTAACAGGTTACTGGCACTAATGTCACCGTGAACCCATACCGGCGAACGCTGCCATGTGGTCTCAAGTGCCTCTTCCCAAACTTTAGTAGCAGTACTGGCATCAATCTTGTCTTTCAGGACATCAATCGCCTTCCGTGTCTCAACATCATAGGTCGTTAGCGTTCCCCCACGATAAAAATTATGTACTCCGGGCAAAGGTCCATCCGTCGTATCGATACGTTGCAGAGCGATGAGAAACTGTGCAAGACTGGTTGCGAAGTCGCACTGATCAGCTATATGTGCAAATGCAGCAGTGTCACCCTCGATCCAGTTGTAAATTGACCATCGCCATGGATAGCCCTCGCCCGGTTCTCCCATTGCCAACGGCTCTGGAATTGGAAGAGGCAGCAAAGGTGCCAATTTAGGCAACCACTTTTGTTCTATTTCTACCTTTATTGCATATTCTGCTGCACTCGGCATGCGTACAAGCATCTGTTTACCTAAGTGAAATGTTCGATTATCCCACCCTCCAACCACGACTGGTTGCACAGGCAAATCTTTCCATTGAGGAAATTGACTAGTGAGTAATCTATTCACCAGTGTGCTGTCTATAATTAATTTCTTATTATCTATTATTTGTGTTTGATCCACTTTATTCACCTCACTTATGTTTTGGTCAGGAATATTTTTACCTTTACTATATGTACATGACCAGATTTTAGTATACTCTTCTGCTTTGAAGAATTGGCTCCGCAAAACTTCGGGGCATTCGCGTGCTCATGTACTAAATGTACACTCCGCTCGCTCACCCCTTGTTTTACGTTCCAATTCTTCAAATCATTTGAGTATATATAGTCAATTGATGAGAAGTTGGTGACGTCGTTACTCGTCGCTCGCCTATTATATATAGGCTTCGCTCCATCGCTCCTGCTACCCAATTCTCCTGAATTGACTATATTTCTTGATCATCCTTTTTACTGAACCATCCAGCAGAAGTTCTTCATAATTAGAAGCAAATTCTATCCATCTTAAATCATGTGATTCAACATTTTTTACGAAAAAGTCGTTACAAACGGTTTTTAATAAAAATCTCACATCATAATGATAATGTTCCTGCTCTTTAGCATTACTAGGAATAAAATGAACATCTATATCATAAATTTGTCTAGAAATTGGTTCAATATCTAAAATTCCAGACTCTTCCTGAGCCTCTTTAATTGCTACAGCTAAAAGGTCATTATTACCATCACAATGCCCTCCTGGCTGCAACCATTTATCTAACTTACGATGGTGCATCAATAAGAATTTTGTTTTATTAGAATTAAGCAAAAATCCTGAACTGGTAAAATGCCCTTCTTTTGTCTGCCTGCTAAACGGATTTTTACAATTATCTAAAAAGTCTAACATCCTTTCTTTATACTCATTTTCTTCTCGAAAATTACTGATATAATTTTTTATATTCTCACGCAAGTTCATAATATTTCTTTCCGTCCAATTTCGGTCATTTCTATCACCAGCTGCTTTATTTTTCCGACTTCCGACTTATTTACAATAAGTAACGCATCTTTAGTATTAATAATTATTATATTATCAATTCCTATTACAGCAGTTAGCTTATTATTAGAGCTAATATATGAATTGGTACTATCAATGCTGATAACATCACCTTCACAGTAATTATTGGTTATATCTTTCTTTTGCATTTGCCATAAAGAATGCCAACTACCAACATCATACCAACTAAAATTGGCTTCTATCATAATCATTTGACTAATATTTTCGATTATAGCATAGTCTAAAGAAATTGGCGTAATATATAGATATGGTTCTAAAGCAAGAATTATGTTATTGCGATCTTTGGTTGCAAAATAATATGCATCATATGCATGTTTAAATAGTTCCTTTTGCCATAATTTAGCCTGTTCTAAAATAAAATCTATATTAAAAATAAAAATTCCAGAATTCCAAAAATATTTACAGCCTAAATATTTGCCGTTTTTATATTTGCCATTTTCTTCTAGATAATTTTGTACTTGTTGAAAATTAGGTTTTTCCACAAATTGTTGAGTTTTGTAAATTCTATTTGCTAATAACTTATTTATTTTGATATAACCATATTCGCTATTTGCAAAACTAGGTCTAATACCAATAGTGCAAATACCAAATTTTGAGAGATAATTCAAAGATTTATTAATAGTATCTAAATAGTTATCAATATCGTGTATATAATGGTCAGAAGGCAGTAATATAATCGTATCATAACCATTATTCTTTGCTTGAATAGCTGATATAATCGCACATGATGCTGTATTTTTAGCCATAGGCTCTATTATTAAGTCTGCTTCTATATTTAGCTCTCTAAGCTGCTCTTGTGCTATTACTTGATAATCCTTAGCAATTATTAAAGTTGGTTTACCTAAAGTTCTATTGGTAATCAAAGTTTTTTGGATTAAACTAAAATTTTCAAATATTTTGATGAATTGTTTAGGTTGCATTTGTCGTGATAATGACCATAATCTTGTTCCTAGACCACCAGCCATAATTACTGGTTTTATTTTCATATACTATCAATTGTATTAGTTTCTGACTAAAGTAACTTATAGTATAAAATATGTAAGAAGTCTACTAAAAATAAATATGAGAAATATATATGCACAAAACCCATAAGAAAACTAACTTTTTATTTAAAGTAGTCGGAGTGATGATAATTATTTATGGTTTGTACCTAGGCTATGTAGAGTTTTATGATCACCAATGGAAATATGTGACTCCTACCAACCAACAAGTGCAAAAATATACAATTAGTGCAGATACAGCCCTACACTTATACCAATTAATGAAAGACACTCATGAAATATTAACCAAACATAACATAAATTATTGGATTGAGGGCAGTACGCTTCTTGGGGCGGCAAGACATCAAGGTATTATACCTTTTGATGATGACTTAGATATTGGAGTAATGCACGCTGATGAAATAAAATTACAAGATATATTAACGGATTTTACAGAGTTAGGTTATAAAGTTCGCCATCATGATTTTTACGCGATATGTGATAAGAGATGTATAGATATCTTTATCTTTCGCCAAAAGGGCAACAAATTTTTACATACTCACTTAAGATCATTAGATAGATTTCCTAATGATTTCTTTTATGTTAATGAATTATTTCCACTAAAAAAATATCAATTTGGTGAGATTGAAGTTTATGGTCCTAATGAATTTAAAGGGAATCTAGATAGAGCTTACCCTGAATGGGATAAATATGCTGTAATTCAACAACCACATAATTTTCATGTTACCCTTTCACCTATTGAACAAAAGACTAAATTCATTTTAACCCCCAAATTATTAGAGCCAGCTAAACCAACTAGTCCTTTACAAGACAGGGTATTCCAAAACCATTAATTAAATATTCACATTACACACAGCATTTAAAAATCATAGGGAAAATAGCCTGGAGCTATCTATACTTAACGAATATTCAATGTTAAAAAATAAGGCACATGATCAGAAGGCAAGCACCAGTCCCTAGCTTCTGATAAGGAGCTAACAGATAACATCTTATCTTGTAAGTTATAACTAGTCCAAATATGATCTAACCTACGTCCCCGATTAGATTTTTGCCAGTCTCTGTTTCTATAACTCCACCAAGTATAAAATTTTTCATTATACGGTACGAAATGACGACTACTATCGATAAAACCTAAGGAAGATTGTAACTCCAACAAGGTTGAACGCTCTATATCTGTATGGCTAACAACATTACGCAATTGACGGCTAGACCATACGTCATGCTCATGCGGTGCGATATTTAGGTCTCCTGTTATGATCATCTTACTATCTTTATTACGATTATTGGTTAACCATTGTTGTATTAATTTTAAGTATGCTAATTTATGCTTAAATTTCTCATTGATCTTTACATCAGCTATATCCCCGCCAGCTGGTACATAAAAATTATGTATCTCTATACCCAGAACTTCAACTGCTACATGCCTTTTGTCATTATTATACAATTCAAGGGAGAATTCATTAGTAACAGGAAATTTCGATAAAATTGCTACTCCATTATAAGATTTCTGCCCTGAATAATATATGTGATTATAACCCATATCATTAATAGCTTGATGAGGAAATAGCTCATTAACTGTTTTGGTCTCTTGCAGCGATATAATATCAGGTTGATGTTCATCAATTAGCTTCTTAAGCAAACTAAGTCGCAGACGTATAGAATTAATATTCCAAGTTACTATTTTCATTTATCAAATCTTTCCGATATTTCTATTAGACTTACCTAGGAGACTGTCGGAGATAACTAATTAATTATATTTTGAGCTATTTTTCGGCGAGAATAAATATGATTTTTGCAGGAATAGTGTACCTATTTCAAGAAAATCATGTTTATTCGCAGCCAAAAAGAGTCAAATATAGAATTACTTTAGTTATCTCCGACAGTCTCCTAGCATAAGTCAAAAAAGCCCTCGGGATTTTTAGAAGAAACGAAGCCGAGCACCGCAGCGTACATAGACGATTGTTACGGAGCGGAGGCGAGTTTCGACGACAAAATCACCAACTAGATTGACTTATGCAGGAAGTCTATTACTAAACGCTTTAGAATCCTAATAATCTTTGCCTCTGGGCTAAGATTTTTAGCTGCCCATTTCTTAATCCATGGTTCTATAAGTTGCCACATGTTAATTTCTGGATCGAGCTGCTGCCCGACCCCTTCAACTACTACTATAGTTTTTTGTAATAATAACAATTGTGGTTGTACTTCCATGCCAAAATCTTCGGTAATTTTAAATAATTGGGCAAGTAACTTGCCTATAGAAATATTTTTGACAGCATATCCTATAATCGGTTCACTCACCGTTCTACACGCTTGAGCAAAAAGATCAAGATCGGTATTTTGATGTATATAACCAGCCCTAAGATGTACAAGTGCTACTAACTTATAGTTTTTACTTAGAAAACCAAATAGGCTCTCGGCAATTGCCATTCTATCTTTATCAGATAATCTACCCATAATACCAAAATCTAGTAACACTATGCTACCATCTGACCTGACTAGAATATTACCAGGGTGCAAATCTGCATGAAAAAAACCATTTCTATATACTTGGTTAAAAAACATTATAGCAAATTTCTGAGCTATTTTAGCTAAATCTAAACCCTGCTCTATCAACTTATCTCGAGCATAAATGGATACTCCATCTACCCATTCTGTGGTTATTATATATTCATGCGTCAATTGCCAATAAACTTTAGGAATATATATCTCCATATCATTTCGGCAATTATCGGAAAGTTCTGAGGCTGCCGCTGCTTCTAAACGTAAGTCAAGCTCAAACTTCATACTAGCATTAAATACGTCCATTACTGATACTAGTCGTAATCTTTTTAATTTTGTAAATATTTTTCCTACTATCCTAGCCAGAATATATAAAAGTTTAATGTCCTTATCATATGTATGATGAATTTTAGGACGCAATATTTTTACTGCAACAAACTCGCCTGACTTCAATCTAGCTCTGTGTACTTGAGAAATTGAAGCCGCTGCAACTGGTACATCCTCAAAGACGGAAAATAGCTCATCGGCACTTTGTCCAAAAGACTCCTCAATAATCTGTCGTGCAATGTTGCTACTAAAAGGTGGCAACTTATCTTGTAGAGATTGCAAATAGTTAGTAATCTTAACTCCTATCAAATCTGGTCTAGTGGAAAGAGTTTGCCCAAATTTTATATAAACAGGACCTAATTTTTTAAAACAATCAGTTAACCTCATACCAAAATCATCTTTTGGAGGTTTAAATAAACCAATAGGATAAACTATTATGGTTATCATCCAGCCAAGAATTTTTAACCTAGATGGTAATTTTATAGTACCTGGATAAGTCAGAATTTGCTGCTTACTTACCACTCTTAATATACGCAAAAAATTCAATAATAAGCTAATCATCTATAACCACTATGAATAGCAGCAATTCCTAAGTTAAGATTCTTATAGCTAACATCATTAAATCCAGCATCCTTTAACATAATTGCAAAATTATCCTGATCTGGGAATAAACTAATACTTTCCACTAAATATTGATAAGCTGATTCGTTGTTTGCCACCATTTTACCAATCTTAGGAATAATATTGAACGAATAAAACTGGTATAATTGCTTCAGCCCCTCATATTCCATTTTAGAGAATTCTAAACATAGAAACTTGCCCTTGGGCTTTAGTACCCGATAAGCTTCTTTTAGGGCATTGTCAATTTTTGACACATTCCTAATACCAAATGCTATAGTATAATAATCGAAACTATTATCAGGAAAAGGTAATTTTTCTGCATCAGCAACGACATACTCTAATCCTTGTAATATATTACTATCAACAGCTTTATTACGAGCTACCGTCAGCATATCTAAATTTATATCACACAAAGTAACCTGGGGTAATATATTCTGCTCCCTAGCTCGCTTTACTATCCTAAAAGCTATGTCACCTGTGCCACTTGCCACATCCAATATATTTGATGTTAAATTGGGTATCTGCTTAACAAATATATCTTTCCATAAACGATGTATTCCTAAGCTCATTAAGTCATTCATTACATCATATTCATTAGCAACGCTAGAAAAAATATCTCTAACTAAATCTCTTTTCTGATCAAAGGACACTTTTGAGAAGCCAAAATTTACTTGACCAGGGAATCTATCATTATTGTCCATATATTTCTACGAGTTTATATTATACTCTTCTATTCTGAAGAATTATTTCAGTATATACTAATTATAATGTACACTAAGTATTTTACGAAAAATATTTTTATTTTGTAAATAAAAGCCATATTTTTCTGAGATTACTATTAACCCCAATTTTGGATTAATAATGTAAACAATCAGGCTAGAAACGGTTCGTCGCCTGATTGTTAAAATAATAACAATGGCTAATAATATTATTTTTAATCTGAAAAATAATATTATTAGCTAAAAATTAGGTTAAAATGCATTCGTAGAACCGCTTCAAGAATGCTTTTTTCCTTATTGCTTTATACTCAAATGATTTGAAGAATGGGGACAATAAACAAGGGGTAAGCGTGCTAGGCGTACAACTAGTACGTGAGCACGCATAGGAGAGTTTCCGAAGAAGTCTATTATCAGCCTTAATTTGGATTTCTCAAGCCTAGTGGGAGTAACTGGCTAGGTTCTGTTGACAAAATTTAAATTGTTTATATTTTGAGCATTTTTAAGCGAAAATTAATAATATTTTTGCCGGAATAGTTGATCCTATTTCAAAAAAATCTTATAATTTGCAGCTAAAAAGGGTCAAAATATAGTAATTTAAATTTTGTCAACAGAACCTAGTACACATCTAAATCATTAAGTATGTGAAAATGCTTATCTAGCATTTTCTCATCTAAGTTATCAGGTAGCACTAACGACAGTGTAGCAAATGCTTCATCTAATGCTTTGATAATAGACTGAGCCATAAGAAGAGATAATGCTTTCGATATACTGTGTGCATCACCTGAATGTTGCTTATATAAATCTTGGTATTGTATTACTATATCTTCAATTATAACAACTTTAGTACGCGGATAATTTGACATCATCAGATTCCAAGGATCAGCCTGAGTTCTTTTATAATCCCCCCCAGCCTAATATCACTTCTATATAATACTGCAGGTTTACCTAAAAATTTACTTTGAATAAATTCTACTACTGTACCAGAATCTGGCTCTGAACCATCAAAACTAAATATGCCTCCATCAGCTTCTCGTACAGATTTTAAATCATTATTTTTTATGAGTTGAGCGTTGGTATCCCTTTGTTCTAAATTTTGAGGTAATATACATTTATACTTACCATTAGATGCCTCCTCTATGGCTAAAGCTAAATATAAATTACCTATAAGATCTTTATTAGTAAATAAGGGACCTGCGAAATATAAATTATAAGATTTCTTAGTTACATTCTTCTCAGAAGACGCTACTGAATTTGGATGATTAATCATATATAAAGGTCTATTTAGTTATGAATAAAAATAATTTAATGTATAGTGGACAAGAAATCAAGACAAAAGAAAATAAAGTCTTTTGTTAATTGTTAAACTCCTCATTTTATAGTATACTATGCTACTAGTTTGCAATAAGTAATATAATTCAGAATAGTTGCTAGTATTAGCTTAATAGAAACCTTGTTTGTAAGATTCGGTAACTGCAGCAGAAAAAAGACCACCCCCTATACAAGTGGCAATAATTGTAGCAGCTATAGTGCTGGTGGAAAAATTGCGGTTACCTATAGCATATTCGTTAATATTTTTTATATCACGACTATAAAATAGACCTACTGCTAAGTTAAAAGTTAAAAAGGCAGCAAAAATGGCTGTGTCCACATTCCAACTTAAATGCATATAATCTCCCCCTGAATGTCAAAAAACTGTAAGTTTTTGACCACCAAAGACAAGATTTTTAGAAGAAATGAATCTAAATTGGTGATCGGGGGCTCAAAAAACTGCTAACAGACAGCCATGGTAGTCGCCTGGCTTAAATGTAAACACTTAAACCGAACATACGACTACCATACCCCCGACCATAAAAGACCGAGAAGCACCATTTTTACGGGTAATGCATACCGCCGTTAGATAGAGGCTTTTGAGACCTCAGAATTACTTTGCAGTAATTCCACCTCGAATTCTAAATTATATACACACCTAAAGTCAACATATATTTTTATCAATATTAGTTTAAAATAATATTTGACTTTATACGTCAATGACGTAATAATATTGATATGGAATATATAGAATCTCCTTTGTTTAATAAATTGTTAAGTTCATATTTAACTGATGATGACTACGCAGACTTTCAATGGCATTTAGCCTCATACCCTAAATCAGGAGATATTATTCCTGGCAGTGGAGGACTTAGGAAAATAAGATGGATGGCTAAAGGACGAGGTAAACGCAGTGGTATTCGAATTATTTATTACTATAAAAATCAACAAGAGCAAATTTGGTTATTAACCATTTATGCAAAGAACGAGGCTGAAAACATTCCAGCTGCTATTTTAAAGAAAATAAAAGAGGAGTTAGGGTTATGAAAATAAGACGAGATATCGGAACAGAAATTTTACAATCTATTCAAGATATAAAGACAGGAAAGGGTAATGTACAGAAAATAGAAACAAAAGATGATATAGTAAATATTAGAAAGTACTTACAACTATCTCAAGTAGATTTTGCCGTTTTAATGGGGATTAATGTTAGAACATTACAAGAATGGGAGCAAGGGCGGCGTAAACCTAGGGGGTCAGCTATATCTTTATTAAAAATAGCATCTAAACATCCCCAGATTTTTATTAACTAATTCACCTTACGCATAGCATAAGTCATAGGGAAAATAGCCTGGCGTCATTGCGAGAAGTCAGTTCACAACACACCGTCATTACCGCTTAATAATGATGAAATATACAATTTGATACCTAAGCATTTGACTCACTTTCTCCTACAATTTTTACTTAATTATAGTTGCTAAACATGTTTAATTGAACTAATATTAGTCTTAGTAAACAGTAGAGCAAACTTTATGTATCCAGTAAACATTACTTCTGCAAAAGCTCACTTATCATCTCTACTAAAAGAAGTAGAAGACAAAAATGAAGAAGTTATTATTGAAAGAGCGGGGAAACCAATTGCTAAAATCATTAAATACAATCCTATGAAATCTATTAATAGGCTTGGGATATTTAAAGATAAAATTAAAGTAGCTAAAGATTTTGACAAATGGCCTGAAGAAATAGCAATAAGGTTAGGGATAAAGGATTAGTTGTGAGATTATTACTTGATACTCATACCTTAATATGGGCATTGTCTGAACCAGAAAAATTACCCCCTAAAATTACTAAATTACTTACCGATGTTAATAACATTATTTTTGCTAGTGTTGTTTCTTTATGGGAACTGCAAATAAAAAAATCACTAGGAAAAATTATCTTACCTGATGCATTTGCACTTCAGTTACAAGAATGTGGGTATGAATTACTAAATGTTACTCCGGAACATATCTTGAAATTAGAAAATATTCCACTTTTACACAGATATCCTTTTGACAGAATGCTTATTGCACAAAGTTTATTTGAAAAGACGCCTTTAGTTACAAAAGATTCCGAAATACTGAGATATGATTTAGAGTTTATAAAATTTTAAGTCACCAAACCTCTAATATTTTGGTGGTTAATAACATATACGTCTATTAGCGAAACCATGTAATGGTCGAAGCAATCCACTATTCGTTAGTTTGTTGTTGAGAAGGTTCATTATTATCAGAAGTAGCGGGTTTAATCCTACCAACCATTTCATCTAGTGATACTTGAAAATAATCTGCTAGGGCTATTGTTACTGCACTACCTAAAGTTTGTTGCAAAGAATCTTCTTTTATGAAGTCAGAAATAATATGTTCGTTAAACCCAAGATCTCTAGATAATTTATAGAAATTTAAATTTTGTTTTTTTAGTTTTTCAGTAAGAAATTTTTTTAAGTTAACACCAATAGCTTCTGAATCGATTATTTGAAATTTATAATTTCCTATGTTTAGGGAAATATGCATATTTCTACCAACAACTTCATCCATAGAACATTCAAAGTAGTTTGCAATAGTAATAATAGTTTTGAGAGTAGGACTATAATGCTCAGATTTAGTAATATTACCTAATGTTGAAGAAGGAATACCACTGCCTTGTACAAAGTCTTTTCTTGTTAATTTTTTATCTTTAAATTTTAATTTTAAAAAGTTTTTAATATTTCCGGAAACACTCATAATTAATTCTGATGAAACGTCGTAATTTTCTCTTGACACCCCAAAATAATTATATTATACTCCCAAAATAGGATGAGACTAAAAAAAAAGAGGTCAGTAACTACTGACTAATTTTTTATAGCCAAAATATATATTTTGGGAAGTCTCAAACTATGGAATATTTAAGCCTTAGCCTAGCTTATCAACAAAGCTAAGACTCAAATATCATGCTAAACTAGTAAGTACTCTAAGGTTTCGCCGCCAGAAGTACTTACTAGTGAAATCAATCCAATAGCATTGCTATTAAATTACAACCGTTATTGAGGTGTAACTATGATCATACAAAAATTTCTTCAAATAGTCAAACTCTATTATTTCTGCAGTTTTATAACGTAAGTATTAGCAATACTAGCGTCATTGCGAGACCACGTAGTGGTCGAAGCAATCCATTTCCGATCACTTTCTGGATTGCTTCGTCGACCTAACTCGCTCCTCGCAACGACAGTTATATACACATGTCATTAATAGAGTAGGATTATGAAAGATAACACACAACCCACTAATGTTCTTGAAGAGAATAGTAATGAGGTTACAGAACAAATAGAAGAATCACAAGACTTAATTATTTTATCAGGTTCAGCTAGTAGCAGCTTTCTGGATATAGACGACTTAGATCCGATTACCAAAGCTATCAGGCAGGAAATCCTGCAAAAACAGCGTGATATTTTAAGAGAATATATAGCCCAGAATCATGATCTAACCGTAACTAACTATGACGATCAGGAATTTGTTGAATATCTGAAAAATATCAATAATAGAGCAATAATTGATCAAGCATTTGCCAATAGCAAAGTTAAAACTGAACTAGAAAAAACAGAGATAGTAGGGTATAGGAAAGTTCATCATAATTTTGCTGATCAATTTCATACAATGAACTGGCAAGATGGTGATAGGCAAGGCAATATCAGAAGCCAGATAGTAAGAAATGATTCAGGTGATGAATTGGCTACTATCAAGGAGACAACTCATAAAATTAATGCTCTAGTCTCTTTGTCAGATGGCACTATTAAGCAAATCAGCAACTACCGAACCATAGATTTTCCAACAGAATTGCCAAGTAAAACTGGTTCAATGCATTTGTCATTAGCAGTAAAAGATGAAAATGGTCGAAATATTGCCTTAGACCGAGCAGTATATTTTACCGCTCATTATGATAGTCAAGGTAAATTGTCAGAAATCAGTAGTCCAAAGCCAGTGAGATTTAATGGTGAAGGAGATGAGGCAATAGGATATATAGAGCATTTAGGACAAGTCTATAGTTTGCCAGTAACCCAGGGTAAATATCGAGAAATGATGTTAGCTTTGGAGAAGAATAAAGGGCAAGAGATCAACCTTTCTCAAAATATCACTACTGCTCAGGATATGATGATTACTACTAATGCTGTTAATAGACCTCTTGCAAAACTCGCTTATGCTGAGGAATTTGGAGGAGACGCGGAACGCAGAACCGCAGCGTACTCTAATGTACGTGAGGATTCGAGTACCGCATCGACGTACAAATTACCAGCAGAAGTAGAGTTTTGCAAGAGGTCTAATAGTGATTTGCCCATTCAACAAAAACAGAAAGAATATCATCATGATAGGCAAAAATTAGCTGAAGAAATATTAGAGAAAACAGGCAAGCAAGCAGAGTTGATACCACAAGGGCTACAGCATACCTTAAAGCATGATAATATTAGTAATCAGAAATTGTCTGAAGATAGAAAATCATTACAACAACTTGCCGAACAAGACCCTACTTTAGCAAGGAAGTTAGTAGCAGAACATTATGCTACCCATGCAGTAGCATATCACCATGAGAAAACAGCAGATGCAAGTAGTACAGCATTAGAAGAGTTAGAGAACACTGTAAAAATATGCGGTGGTCATAAAAAATTAGGTCTAACTTCTATAAAGAAACAATTATCTGAGTTGGATAAAACACGAAAAGAATCTATCCAAAGCACGAAAGAAGTAGATAAAATGATGGTTAAGTTAGAAGCAGATGAGAAATCTTGTCGTGAGCAACGGAAGAAAATGCAAC
>JAJIYL010000065.1 GCA_020881195.1 Rickettsia endosymbiont of Pseudomimeciton antennatum
AATTCCATCAGGGCTATAGGGTAAATTTAAAGTGATTTATTAACTATAAGCCGGATACATGACTGCATTCGATTTTTTTGCTGTTATATATTATTTTTTTCTTGCATTATCGGGTAGGTCCATACATGGATTGCCACGACCTACTTGCGTGGTCTCGCTGATAGACGCTTGGCGAGCAGATTTTTTACTCATCATAAGAAATCACATAGTTTTTTCAAGCTTTCGTGTGAGCATCACTACAATTATATCATGAATTTCGTTTGCACTAAGAGCTGAAGCGTTTATTTTTACTATTCTATCTGGAAATTTATCTGATATATATTGAAACCTGTTATAGACCTTTTGATGAAATTCAATATTCTTATTTTCAAATTTATTGTTATTACCTCTTGCACATGCCCTTGCTAAAGCAATATTTGGCTCTATATCAATAAAAAAGGTAATATCAGGCAGCACAGGTGATATTAGAGATTTATGAAGCTCATACACTAAATCAGCACCTACCTCTTGCCCTTGATAACAAGCCGTAGAATCTACAAACCTATCACAAATAACTGAAACCCCAGAATTTAATTTAGGAATAATCCTTTTATGAACATGTTCGTAACGTGCCGCCATAACTTGCAGCAATTCTGACATAGGCAACAAATCTTGATAAACTAAAATGTCACGCATTTTCTCAGCAGCAATAGTTCCACCCACTTCACGTGTTAAATCTGTAGGGATATTTTGTGACAGTAAATACTGGGATAACATATTACTTTGGGTAGATTTACCGCATCCCTCCCCACCTTCAAACGTAATAAATTTACCACTTTTAATTGACATAGCTATCACTATTCATTTCATGCAACCTTGAAATAGTTCTCTTAAACTCATCACCACGCAAACCATTCTGATATATTTTTACGGGTTCATCTTGCAAGGTCATGAATAGTACCACCTTGTAAAAATAAGCATTATCAACAAAATTGATAAACCTAACAGCTAAGTCGGTATTATCAGAACTTATTATACGAATATTTTCTACTATTATAACAGAAAATTTTTGACAAATATGTACATAATCAACATAACCTAATTCTCTTACAAATAGCTCTTCAAAATCTGTCACTAATATTTTCTCACCAGCCATTTTAAAAGATATTTTTCGTCCGAAAACAGCAATATCCTTAGGAACTAGTCGGTTATTATTATTCAACTTGCTAATAAGTTGTCGTATCTCCAATTTATTATGTTCATTAATTGGATGTATTATGCGTCTGCTAGTCATTTGCATAATATACCTCTTCGGAAACTCTACTTCTGCTGGTAATTTGGACAATGATGCGGTACTCGAATCCTCACGTACATTAGAGTACGCTGCGGTTCGAGGTGAAGCGTCTCCTTCAAATTCCTCAGCATAAGCGGGTTTCCGAAGAGGTCTAATTTTATCTAATCGATAATCATGATCACTATCTAAGTGCATAACTTCAAACCTTTGATAAATCTCTTTAATTATTGGCAAAAAAGAATTTCTTTGTAAACCATCTTTATACAAATCTTCTGGTTTGATATTACTGGTAATGAAGATAAACACCTTACATTTTATCAGTTCAAGTAGTAGCGGTCCTATTATCATAGCATCAGTTATATCCTTAATTTCAAACTCATCTATACATATTACTTCTGCTTGTTTTGCATAATTGGTCGCAATACTTTTGATAATATTATTTTTAGATTTTGATTTGTTTTGTAACTGATAAATATCTTGATGTACCGATTGCATAAAGTTTTGGTAATGTATCATTAATTTCTTAATTTGCAATATTTGAAAAAAATGTTGCATTAATGCAGTCTTGCCATTACCTACATTACCATATAAATAGATACCTTGTTTTGCTAATAAACTGCTATTAAAGAACCTCAAAAACGACTTATCTTCAATTTGTTTAGCAAAATTCTTGATTCTACTAAGCAGAAGCAACTGCTTTTCGTCAAATTCTAATTCAGACAATTGAGTATATTCTCGTTAAAATTATTATTATGAACCATCCTGAACTTGTTTTAGGATATATAGCTAACCTAAATGTGGGGATTGCCGCGACCTACTTGCGTGGTATCCCAATGACATATATTGTGTCCCAAGTATCATTGCGAGAAGGCTTAAGCCAAGAAGCAATTTCCAAATAACTACAACAATAGTCTTAATTTTGATAATATAGCATTTATGAGTATTTTATCTAATGTAAGAATCTTAGTTGCTATACGGATTCTCCAATCCATAGATCGTACTTGATCACATAATACCACTCCCTTTATTTGTTCAAAGTTTATCATTACTTCAAAGGGATAACCCTTAATTTGGCTAGTGATAGGTACAAATAGAGCAAGACCACTCTTAAGGTTATATTTGTAAGGACTAAGAACTACCGCTGGTCGTGTTTTTTGAATCTCTCTGCCTTTTTGAGGTTCAAAATTAAGCCAAACTACATCACCTCTTTCAGGTATGAATGTCACCACAATTCATTACCTACAGCAATGTCATCATTTAATATTTCATGATGACAGTTAAAATCTGTAATATTATCCAATAATATATCTAATTCTGATATTTCTGTAGTGATAATCAAATAGTTATCAGCTATTTCTAAATTAACAAATGCCCCTTGTTGGAAATGTAACTTATCAGCTAGATTTTTAGGGATTCTAATCCCCAAGCTATTTCCCCATTTTTGAATTTGAGTTTGCATAATATCATTAACATTTTTATTGTATAAACAAGTATACACAATAAACCTACATTCTGCAAGTTAAGAATTATTTAATGTCATTAACTGAATCGGTAGAATCACTATCTCTATTGCTAATGAAGCAACTTTTCTGTTTCTTCTTCAATAGCAATAATTTTGGAAGGCATTGAACGATTAGGGGAATTAGATAAAATTCTTTTCTTCAATTTATGAATTAACATAGGAAATTTTTTTTCTATATCTTTGTATATTTTATCATAATATTTATCTGATACTGTGTAATCTATCATATCACCATTTACATGGAATGTAATATCACCCAAATATATCACGTCTCCTCCATTCACTAGAAGATTATTAATAAGATTTTCTACATGGAAAATTGTATAAATAAACTCACTTCTGGTAAAATATTTAGAATTAATTCTACCAGAATTAATTCTCTTTAGGTTATATTCTCCAGGATTAACTATGTAAGTATATAAAACATAGTCCCAAGCACTTGTAGCTTCCCAAGTAGCAGATTCTGAAGGAAAAATTTCATCTTCTTTATTAATATTTTCCCAATGTGTACTTGCAGAACTAGAATCACTTGGGAAAGAAGAAGACTTTAGTGATGCTGTAAATACAATCAAAGCTTTCTCGTTATTTAAAACTAAATTACTGCTTTGACCTGGAATTCGACTGCTTTGACAACCAGAAAAAGTTAGAGCTATTAATATTATTGTAAGTTTTTTTATGAAATTTAACATCAGATAACCTAATCTTTATTTTGTAGCATTATTAATTTTTTTTGCAATTTAGTTGAAAGATGTGGGTAATCTTTATTTATATATTGTTTAGCCACCTCATAGTTATCTTGAATACTAATAGCCCTATTTAAAAAAGTAAGAGCATTAAGTTCGTATCCCTTGATATCAATTGTTAGATTACCTATATACAAAACATCTCCACCTTTAACAGAAAAAGTAGCTATATTATTAATATTAGAAAATGTATAAGATGATTTATCCCACGTATATTTAAGCCTTTTTAATACATATTCACCAGGGGTAACTAAGTATAATTCAATGCTGTGGTATTTATAACCAGTAAGGTTTGGTGTAATATATACATTTCTGTAGTTCTTAGTATAAAGAACACTATTAGCAACTGAAAGATTTTCCCACTCAGTTGCAATTGCTTTATCATTATGTGAAGGAACAATAGGTGTAGTTTGAATTAATATTAAAGCTTTACTAGCGTCAGTAACAGAGTCTATTCCTGCGGTAGATATCTTATTATAGTCTTTCCCTACACAACCACTAACCAAAACAATTAAAATGCTGATTAATAAAGTGTGTAAGCATGAGTTCTTCATATTAATCCATAAATTAAACATATAAAATTGATAAATTTTGTGAAATAATAAATATATCATGTTTTTTTACAAAACAAATAGATATTTTATTAGTAATAAAATATCGCTCCCCTTCCCTATTTATTTCGTATCTGCAGCATTGCCAAAAGCAGTAACAAACTAGTAAACATCTGTATACAAAATATAACACTACTCAGTTCTGGTAAGAATATAACAATCATAGGCTGCAATAAAATTGCCACACCACTGGAAAACAGGGTTATCCTGATGCATGTTTGCCAAGAGGATTTAGGACCAAAATAGTTAGTTAACAAATATACTAATATGATAATAAAGCTTTTTTCAAATAAAATTGTTGCAAAACGAAAGGCTATTATTATCGGCATTAAAATGTAAATAAATATCTTTGGGGCTTGTATTAGGGTTTTGGCAAAATGCTTTTTAATGACTTCTTCAGTGAGAATTTTTTGATCAGGAGTAAATAATTTAGAATATCCTATACTGAATATGCTCTTTTTTTTATCGGTTATTTCTACTGTAGTAAGGGTTATATTGTTACTACCAAACAGGATAGGAATTTTAATTTTTTCACTATGAGATAATTGATTTTTTGAGTCTATAACCGCAAGCTTATTACCATTTTCATCAAGTAAATATATAGGTTCATCCTGATCAACTAAAATTTTACTACCATCATAATAGATTTCCGGTAATTGTTTTAATATATGTTCAATAGTTATAGTGCCTTTTGTTAAACGATTTTCAGTAAAGTAGTCGGTGAGAATTAACAAATAATTAAATATAACAATACAATAAATCAATGAGGACATAAAAGATACAGTAAATATATACTTAATTCCATATCCTTTATATGACTTATAAACATCTTGGTAGAAATTTACTGAACTAATTGATAACCATAATTGATGCAATAAAGTGCTAAACCATGAAAAAACGGATAATAGTTTTGTTGTCATAATATCTATTTTGATGTAGATTCATAAAAAATTTTTATCCCTACCTTTTAACACAAAATTAATATTTATTATAATGAAGTTTAATAAAATACCAAAATATTCAGAAGAATATTCTAAATTAAGTAATTGTATTAGAGTTTTAGCAAGTGATAGCATAGAACATGCCAAATCAGGGCATCCGGGTATGGTACTTGGTATGGCAGATGTTATGACCATGTTAGTATTTAACTTTTTAAAATTCAATCCTAATGATCCAACTTGGTTTGATCGTGATCGCCTGGTTCTATCAGCTGGGCATGGTTCTATGTTGCTTTATAGTTTTTATTATTTAACAAATTATAAAAATTTTCATCTAGAAGATTTGAAACAATTTCGGAAATTACATTCCAAAACTCCTGGACATCCAGAATATGGGGCATATCAAGCTATTGAAGCTACTACAGGTCCATTAGGTCAGGGGTTTGGCACTTCAGTGGGTATGGCGATTGCCCAAAAAAAATATCAACAAAAATTGGGCAAAGATCTTAGTACACATAAAATTTACTGTATAATTGGAGATGGATGCCTAATGGAAGGTATCAGCTATGAAGCCGCTTCTTTAGCCGGGCATTTATGCCTTAATAACTTAATAGTTTTGTTTGATGATAATAAAATCTCCATCGATGGTCCTACCGATCTTGCCGTATCTGAAAACCATCTGCTGAAATTTGCCGCCATGGGATGGAATACCGAATCCATTGACGGACATGATTTTGAACAAATTAATGCCAGCTTAATTAAGGCACAAAATTCTGATAAGCCCTATTTCATTGCCTGCCGTACTTTAATTGGCAAAGGCTCTATTAACAAGGTAAATTCAAATGCCGTCCATGGTTCGCCACTTGGCAAAGATGAAGTTAAACTTCTAAAAGAAAATTTAGGCTTTAATAATGAAGAGTTTAGTATACCAAAAGAATTAAAAGAAATATGGGGTACAGCTTGGTTAAGAAATCAAGCAAGTTATAATAATTGGCAAGAGAACTTTGCTAATATAACCCAAGAGCAAAAGGCTTATTTGAGTAAAGCTGATATAGATTGTTCTTTTCTTGATAATATCCCTATTCCTGAAAAAGATGAAGCAACCCGTTGTTCCTCTGGTAGAGTTATAGAATATTTAAGCAAACTATCAGATAAAATTATTTTCGGGTCAGCTGATTTATCATTATCCAATAATATCAAAAATACTGTTAGTAAAATAATCAATAAAGACGATTTCAGTGGCAATTACATCCATTATGGTGTTCGTGAACATGTTATGGGGGGTATCATGAATGGACTTGCATTATCAGGATTCTTACCTGTAGGGGCTACCTTCCTAGTCTTTTCTGATTATATGAAACCAGCTATGCGTCTTGCTTCTATTATGCAGCAACAAGTAATTTATATCATGACTCACGATTCAATTGGTGTAGGAGAAGACGGTCCTACTCACCAGCCAATCGAGCATCTAGCGTCCTTTCGAAGTTTACCAAATATGATGGTACTACGCCCAGCAGACTACCTTGAAACAGCTGAATCTTGGCGAATTGCCTTATCTAATAAAGATGGTCCTTCTATTCTTGCTTTAACCAGACAACCAGTATACTCTTCTGCTTTGAAGAATTGGCTCCGTAAAACTTCGGGGCATTCGCGTACTCACGTACTAGCTGTACGCCTAGCACGCTCACCCCTTGTTTTACGTTCCAATTCTCCAAATCATTTGAGTACACCTCAAATAGTTAATTTATGCTCTAAAGGTGGGTATATATTGTCAGGGAATAATCCAGTAGATGTTGCTATCTTTGCCACCGGCTCTGAATTATCAATTGCCTTAGAGGTAAAAGATATACTAAACAAGAATGGCTTTAGTAGCAATGTAATTTCAATGTTATGTTTTGAGTTATTTTTTAAGCAACAACCTAGCTATATCCAAAATATTCTGTCCAATGCCAAATTAAAAGTTGCTATAGAAGCTGCAAGTAGCTTTGGCTGGCATCGAATCATCGGAGAAAACGGCATGTTCTTTGGAATGGAACAATTTGGTTTATCCGCTCCCTCTACTGATTTATACTCATATTTTGGTCTTACTCCCTCAAATATTTCAGAAAAGATTATGGCAAGAATCCAGAAAAATTAAATTTGGATTGCTTCGCTCAAGCTCACGCCTCCTCGCAATGACGATTAGGTATGTAATTTAACAAAAATCTATTTTGAATCTATCCAAGATATATTCCCATCTCGACGGTAATAAACTATATTAATGCGATTAGTATTACTATTTTGAAACATTAAAGCAGGAAGGTTCTCGAGATCCATTTTCATAACTGCTCCACTTACTGATAAAGTTAATATTTCTACAGACTTCTCTGCTATAATTACAGGATTATCGTATGCTACTATATTATCTTCGTCTTCATGTTGATGAGGCGTTATAGTATATTTGACTGCTTTAGGTGCTGCTTCAGATATTTTAATTCTATCATGACGATCCTTGAGTTTAGATTTGTACTTTCTAAGCTGCTTTTCAAGACGAGAAAGAGCAGTATCAAATGCTGAATATATGTCATCTGAAGCAGCATTACCTTTCAATATAATATGCCTGCCTGTGCCATCATTCATTACAATATCACAAACCAGTTGGAATCCTTGTTTAGAGAAATGCACGTTTGCACTCACTATAGTAGAAAAGTACTTTTCTGCTACTTGCGTGGTACGACTTTTTACATAGTCTTGCAAAGAATTGCCGATAGAAATATGTTGACCTGATACTGATATTTGCATAAAACCCCCTTTTAATTTAGTCAAGTTAAGCTAAAATTTAATTAGTTATTTTCGATAGCCTCCTAGTATACTCAAATGATTTGGAGAATTGGATTTGAAAATGAGAGGCGAGCTATACGTAGCATGAGGTACATGACTATACGAGTCCCTGACATTTTCAAAAAACAATTCTCCAAAGTAGAAGATTATACACACCCAACTACCTATACAACTAGTATATAATCATATGAATTTCAAGCCATTATTTTGAATTTTTATAATGGCTTGATAATTGCTTTAGCTAAAATATAAGCCCTAACACTTACTTTGGGGTGTTTATGCTATATGGTATTTAACTAAAAGGCGAGGCTTTAGTCATAATTTTACCTAAATTATAACATATTTATTATAATACTTTATAGATAAAAAATATGTCTATCGTTTTGTTTTAAATAATGGTTTTTTATTTTTACTATCTACTGAATTTTGTTGTGATTGCTTCCTAAAGCTAGATTTACTTTTATGTAGTTTTATAATTTCCTTGGTTACTCTTACTACAAAAGATGGTTCAATCTCACCTTCCATACAAGTTGCTTTAAAAGATTCGCCATCACCAAAAATCCATGATTTCGCTTCTTGTTCTAGCTTTTTTGCAGCACGGAATTCTGATATATTGGTTGCATCAATAATTGCCTGAGTAATAATAGCTTTACGTAACATGACATCAGGTGAATTAGTGTATGATTTAAGGCGTTCAAATGGGGATGGGAACTTAATAACATTAGAAGATATATTTACTTTATTTACCATAAATTTATTACCATTATATTGATTTTAATTAGGTTCTGTACGCAGAACCTAAGAAGTATAATGATTTTTATGGGTGTACTAATAGTTTCGAGATAAAAATTTATAAATATTTTAAACTATCTTAATATTTATAGATATGCTCAAATGATCCTATGAATGGGAATGACAAACAATAGGAGAGAGTGCTAGGAGTTCTATAGGACCTGACTTGGTTTAGGAATGGTAGGAAAATTACAATCTCTGGTGTAAACAATCAGGCTAGAAGCGGTTCGTCGCCTGATTGTTAAAATAATAAAAATTGCTAATAATCTTATTTTTCAGATTAAAAATAAGATTATTAGCTAAAAATTAGGTTAAATAGACGTTTGGCGAGCAGATTTTTTATTCATTATAAGAAAATAGCAAAAAAACCGTGAACGTTCACGGTGAGCGACGAGTAACGACGTCACCAACTTCTCATCAATTGACTATAATAGCAACTCACCATATTTTAATTGATATACCCTATGCATTTTATGTGCCATTTCATGATTATGCGTTACTACAATGATAGAGGTATTTTTTTGATTAGCAGTTTTAAGCAATAAGTTAAAAACCTCATTAGCTGTATTAGGGTCTAGATTACCAGTAGGTTCATCAGCTAAAATAATTTGAGGGTTATTAATTAAACTACGGGCAATAGCTACTCTTTGTTTTTCTCCACCAGATAACTCACCCGGCATGTTATATATTTTATCAGCCAGTCCTAATTCTACTAACAACTCTTCTGCTTCCCTAAAAGCCGATTTATGATTATTACCAGCAATCAATTTTGGCATTACTACATTCTCTAAGGCAGTAAACTCTTTGAGTAAATGATGTTGTTGATAGACAAAACCTATATTATGCAATCTTATTATATGAGCATCATTTTGGGAATAATTTGTTGAAGCTATCTCTACCACTCCGCTATCCGGCGTATCGAGTAGACCAGCTATATGCAGTAAAGTTGATTTACCACTACCTGAAGAACCTATTACGGCAACTAGTTCCCCTCGCATTACAGTTAAATTAACATTACTTAACACTTCAACAATAGATTTTCCCTGCTGATATTTTTTAGAAATATTTTTTAATATTAATGCGGCTTTATTCATAACGTAGAGCATCCACAGGATTTAACTTAGCAGCTTTATATGAAGGATAGATTGTTGCACAAAAACATAGAACAATAGAAATACTTGATACTAATGCCACATCTTCTATTCTTACCTTTGACGGTAGATTGTATAAAAAATAAATCGCTGCTTCAAAAATCTTAACACCAGTTATTTTCTCCAGAATATTTCTGATAGACTGGATATTATAAGCAAAGCTAGTACCCAATATTACACCTAAAATCGTACCGAGCAAACCTATAAACATACCATTACAAAGAAAAATAAGCATAATCTGCCTAGTACTTGCCCCAATAGTACGAAGCACTGCAATGTCCGAGGTCTTGTCTTTAACCAACATAAACAAGCTAGAAACGATATTAAAGCCTGCTACCATAATAATCAAAGAAAGGATAGTAAACAGTGCTACCCCTTCAATAGCTAAAGCATTTAGAAATTGTAAATTTGATTTCTGCCAACTTATCACTCGTAATTTTGATCCTAGAAGATTTTGTATCTCCCAGGCAAAAGTTTCCGCTTTATTCGGTTCTATTGTTGTTATCTTGATTAGATTAATAGTTTCACTGAAAGACAGAAAATTTTGTGCAGCAATAAGTGGCATTAAAATAGTTGCCGAATCATAATCATACATACCACTAGTAAAAGTAGCCACAACCATGAATTTTTTAGATCTAGGCATACTGCCAAAAGCAGTAGAAATTGAACTGGAAGAAATTAATTTTATTTTCTCTCCTACTTGAATTCCCAGGTTACGAGCAAGTTCATTACCAATTGCCACCACATCTTTGCCAGAAAAATCAGCAAAATCTCCAGAATTAACATTTTGTAAAATCTGATTGTTATATTGGAGTTCCATTAAATCTATACCTTTAATCATCACACCACTATCCATTCTTATACCTAATGCCAGAGCTTGCCCTACAACACTTGGAGAAATATGTGTTATATAATTCTTGCTAAGTAGCTTTTTTTTAATCTCATCATAATTTGAGATAGAGCGTGATAGTGGAGTTATGGTAATGTCACCATTAAGACCAATAATGTTTTTGGTGAATTCATAATGAAAACCGTTCATAACGGACATAACTATTATCAATGCAGCAACACCAATGGTTACACCAATCAAAGAAAAACCAGAAATAATAGAAACAAATCTCTCATTTTTTTTAGCTTTAAAATATCGGACTGCTACTTTTAGAATAAAATTATTTTTTATCATTATTATAATTCAGATTTATTAAAAATCTTATCTTCTTGCAATAATTTATAACAAGCTATCAATGCTACAACTATAGTGGTACACATAACAATTGCTAATGACGTAAAATTACCCTGATAAAAATAACTAACCAATTGCAAACATAATGCTGTAACAATTAATCTTCCTGATACCAGTATAGCAGTAATCCTACCTTTAGCATTTGGCATACTCTCTAATGCAAGTATCCATAAAATATTACAAGGGAATATTGTACCAATCGTCACTAATTGTACTACTATCGTTATTATTAATGGATTATTAGTTTCAAGTATAACCAGAACTATAGCAGCAATTATAAAAGCTACAAGTGCTGCAATACTAAAGAAAAAACATTTTTTCTGACCAAATTTGTTAAAGAAATAACCACTGCTAAAACTAACAACTGAAAATAGTGCCGCCAGTGCCCCTTGATATAGACCAAATTGTTGAATAGGCACCCCTAAATCTCGCATATACAAGACAGGAGCAATACCAATAAACACCCAATAACTTTGAAATAAAAAAATCAGGGTCATTAGATAATAGATAGCTTTTTTAGATTTAAAGACTACCCTATATTCTCTTAGGGATATTTTTACATTATCATTTGCTCGCCCTTTGGGAAGAAATAATATGCCGATTATCAAACACAAGACTCCCAATATTAACAGTATAGCAAAATTACCTTGCCAACTAAGCAAAAAGTTTACATAACTTCCTATTACCGGTGCACAAGCCATGGCTAAGGTACCAACACCATCTAAAATGCCCACCATTTGTTGTTGTTGTTCGACCGAATATATATCAGCAATTACTAAATAGCTAAGCACCACTACACCAGATATACCAACCCCTTGTAGAAATCTACCAAATAGTAACATGTAATAATCTATGGCAAACAGACAAAATACACTACCAATAATAAATATTACAAGACCTATAAGAATAATTACTTTTCTACCAAATTTGTCTCCTAAATTTCCAACAATTAGAGCAGTGAAACAATGGGCTATGAGATTTATTCCTAGTAGGAATTCTACCTTAAAAATAGAAAGATTAAAACTATCTTGTAAATCTGGAAAACTAGGGACAAATAAATCTACCTCAGCCCCACTCAAAATTCCCATAATTATAATAGTAATAATCAAATTCATAAAACCACACTTTATAGATTAGAAAATAAATTTATTATAATTCAGATTTATTAAAAATCTTATCTTCTTGCAATAATTTATAACAAGCTATCAATGCTACAACTATAGTGGTACACATAACAATTGCTAATGACGTAAAATTACCATAATAAAAATAACTAACCAGCTGCAAACATAATGCTGTAACAATTAACTTTCCTGATACCAGTATAGCAGTAATCCTACCTTTAGCATTTGGTATACTCTCTAATGCAAGTATCCATAAAATATTACAAGGGAATATTGTACCAATCGTCACTAATTGTACTACTATCGTTATTATTAATGGATCATTAGTTTCAAGTATAACCAAAACTATAGCAGCAATTATAAAAGCTACAAGTGCTGCAATACTAAAGAAAAAACATTTTTTCTGACCAAATTTGTTAAAGAAATAACCACTGCTAAAACTGACAACTGAAAATAGTGCCGCCAGTGTCCCTTGATATAGACCAAATTGTTGAATAGGCACCCCTAAATCTCGCATATACAAGACAGGAGCAATACCAATAAACAGCCAATAACTTTGAAATAAAAAAATCAGGGTTATTAGATAATAGATAGCTTTTTTAGATTTAAAGACTACGCTATATTCTCTTAGGGATATTTTTACATTATCATTTGCCTGTCCTTTGGGAATAAATAATACACCGGTTATCAAACAAAAGACTCCCAATGTTAACAGTATAGCAAAATTACCTTGCCAACTAAGCAAAAAATTCACATAACTTCCTACTACCGGTGCACAAGCCATGGCTAAGGTAATAACACCATTTAAAATACCCACCATTTGTTGTTGTTCGACCGAATATATATCAGCGAGTACTAAATAACCAAGCACCGCTGCACCAGATATACCCACCCCTTGCAGAAATCTACCAAATAGCAACATATAATAATCTATGGCAAACAAACAAAATACACTACCAATAATAAATATTACAAGACCTATAAGAATAATTACTCTTCTACCAAACCTATCTCCTAAATTTCCAACAATTAGAGCAGTGAAACAATGGGCTATAAGATTTATTCCTAGTAAGAATTCGACTTTAAAAGTAGAAAGATTAAAGCTATCTTGTAAATCTGGAAAGCTAGGGACAAATAAATCTACCTCAGCCCCACTCAAAATTTCCATAATTATAATAGTAATAAACAAATTCATAAAACCACACTTTCGGATTAGAAAATGAATATATATTATATTTGAAACATGTCTAATAGTTTTCAACCGTCTATTAGCGAGGAGCTACTTTAGTGGCGACGAAGCAATTGTCCACATTCTGCTGTCATTGCGAGACCATGTAATGGTCGAAGCAATCCAGAAAAATTGAACTTGGATTCTTCAAAGTAGAAGAGTACATACTAAAATGTTTCAAACTATCCATCACAACCTATGCTAAAATAACTTGGTAAGGATGTATCAATTATTATTTCTTTACCAAATATTTTCTCAGGTAAGATTATTTTTTTGGCATGTAACAACATCTTCTTGGATAGAGCTATTGCTTCTAAAGTTCCATATTTTCTGTCACCTAATATGGGACAAGCTAGCATTTTCGCATGGAATCGAAGTTGATGCATCCTGCCAGTAAGAGGAGTAAACTCAACCAAGGTCAAACCATTATTTAAATTCTTAAGCAATTTATAGCGAGTTATCGATAATTTACCATTTTCCTCATCGTTTTGTACAGTTTCATACGCTCCTCCCCTATTCTTACCTATCATACCACTAATTTCTCCCTCAAATTGTGGCAACTTACCTAAAACTACCGCTATATAGGTTTTTTGAATATCCTTTTCCTCAAAGGCTTTAACTAATTTTATACTACTCGCATAATTTTTAGCAATTAGTAATATCCCTGAAGTATCTTTGTCTAACCTATGGACTAATTTAAAATCTGCCCCCTGACTATTTAAATACTGCAGTGCATCATCTATAGATAGGCTTATTTTACTACCACCTTGGGTAGCAAGACCTGCTGGCTTATTGATTGCTATAAACCACTCATCCTGATAAATTAGATAATCCTTCAACAATTTACTGGCTAGTATAATTGCTGAACTTGAAAAAACCCTATCAGAGATTTTAGCAGGTTGTAAATTTAAACTATCCTCTATAAAAATTTGATCACCAACATTTATTCGCAAATTGGCTGGTACCTTACAAGAATTAACCATTATCTGTTTAAACCTTAAGGCTCGCTCAATCACCCCTTGAGTAAGACTAGGATATAATTTTTTCAAGTAACGATCCAACCTACAAGGTAGTTCTAGATCAACATTTAATATTGGCATTTTATATACACTCTTTAATAGACTTATAGCTAACTCGATTAGCATTTAACCATAATAAACTTTCGTCTATTAGCGAGAAGGCGTGGTTGACGAAGCAACCCATTTCTAATCACTTCCCTGGATTGCTTCTTGGCTTATGCCTCCTCGCAATGATCTTTAAGTTAGGAACATACATCTCACTTGTGTGCATCTCTAATGAAAAAAAATAAACAATACAGCAAAAATAATGAAAACACCTATTAGTGGATCAAAAAAATCTGCTATATTTATAGATATAACCGAATTCAGGCTATTTTATAGTCTTTTGCGTTAATTTACTATAGTTGAAAGTACATGACCCAAGTTTTTAACTATAACCCAGATAACAAGGTAGCAATTCTTGCTCTTAAGGTTAAAGCTAACGCCAAGACAGATAAGATAGGTGAGTTTATTATAATTAATGATAAACATTATCTAAAATTATTTATAAAGTCAGTTCCAGAAAATGGCAAGGCTAACAATGGTATTATCAATTTTCTATCTAGAGAATGGAAAATTAATAAAAATAATTTTGAAATAATATTAGGCTACACTAGCAGTTTAAAGCTATTAGCAATAAAAAATATTGAATTAGACTATTTAAATTTACATTTAAAACACTATATGCATAACATTAAATAGTATTATAGGACTTAACTATGACCCAAGAAAAAAAGAAGTTTGACGCTGAAGTTGGTAAGATTTTAAACTTAATGATCCATTCTCTTTATACGAATAAAGAGATTTTTATGCGTGAATTAATATCTAATGCTTCGGATGCTTGTGATAAGTTAAGATATTTAGCCCAAAGTGATGCCAAACTTATTGCAGATGATCCTCTCTTTAAAATTACTGTGAAAGTTGATAAAGATCAAAGGCAGATTATTATTAGAGATAATGGTATTGGTATGAACCGAGAAGATTTGATTGATAATCTAGGAACTATTGCCAAGTCTGGTACAGGAAATTTCTTAAACAACCTGTCTGGAGATGCTAAAAAGGACAGTATGTTAATAGGACAGTTTGGCGTTGGGTTTTATTCAGCTTTTATGGTTGCTGACAGCATTACTGTTACTTCAAGAAAAGCAGGAGAAGAGAAAGCTTATGTTTGGCAGTCAGATGGTCTTGGAGAATATATTGTAGATGATTTTGATCATGATTTCACCAGGGGAACTGAGGTGGTTATTCACGTTAAGCCAGAAGAAGATAGTTATATTGATCATTTTAGATTGAAGCATATAGTTAAAAGTTATTCTGATCATATAGCCATACCTATATATTTTTTTGATGAATCAACTAGTAATGAGATACAGCTTAATTCAGCTTCAGCATTGTGGACAAGACCTAAGTCTGACTTAACTTTTGAGCAATATAAAGAATTTTATAAAGCTTTGTCTTATTCGATGGATGATCCTTGGTTAACTATTCATAATAAAAATGAAGGTACGGTTGAATTTACTAATTTGTTATTTATTCCATCAACTAAGACTTTTGATTTATTCCACCCTGATCGTAAGAGAAGAGTGAAATTATACATCAAGAGAGTTTTTATTTCTGATGAGAATGTAGACTTAATACCTTCTTACCTAAGATTTCTAAGAGGGGTAGTAGATTCCGAAGATTTACCTCTTAATATTAGTCGTGAATCTTTGCAACATAATAGTACTTTAGAGAAGATTAAAGCTGCAATAACCAAAAGAGTCTTGGGTGAACTGAAAAAGAAAAAAGACGAGTCTATAGAGGAGTACAGCAATTTTTGGTCTAATTTTGGTGCTGCTTTAAAAGAAGGGTTGTGTGAGGCAACTAGTGATCATGATAAATTACTTGAAACATGTATATTTAAAAGTAGCCTTTTAAGTAAGATGATTAGCCTTGATGATTATATTAGTAACTTTAAAGAAGGACAGGATACTATATATTATCTTAGCGGTGATGATTCAGCAAAATTACTTTCTAGCCCTCAAATAGAAGGGTTTTTAAGTAAAAATATAGATGTACTTCTTTTTACTGATACAGTTGATGATTTTTGGGTTAATGTTAATAGTAGCTATAAGGGTTATGCAATTAAATCAGTTACTAGAAGTGATATTGATTTAGAGAAGTCTGAGCAAAAAACCGAAGATATAAAAGAAGATAATGATGAATATACCAAATTAACAGGATATTTTAAAGAAATATTAGGTAATTTAGTAAAAGATGTAAGGATTTCTAAAAAGCTTACTTCAAGCCCAGCTTGTCTTGTCGTTGGTGATGGAGCTATGGATATTCGTATGGAAAGATTCTTAATTGAGCAAAAACAATTAATGACAGCATCTGCTAAAATACTTGAGCTGAACCCTAAGCATAAAATTATTGAAAAAATTAACGCTGATATAATCTCAAATAATAAAGATTATGATAATGAGGAGTTGATAAAATTAATATATGATCAAGCATGTATTCTAGAAGGTGAGCCAATCAATGATACTGGTGGATTTGCCAAAAGACTCAACGATATTGTACAAAAAGCTATCTTATAAACTGAGCTAACCCGATTAGCATTTATCCATAGTAAACTGCCTGGTGTCCGTCATTGCTTCGTCGGCTTACGCCTTCCTCCCAATGACGGGGTGTTGCAAAGTGGCTCCGTGAGCGTTCACGGAAAAAAGTTAAAGTACAAAATGTCATTGCGAGGAGGCGTATGCCGACGAAGCAATCCATTCCTGACCATTTTATGGATTGCCGCGTCGCCGCAAAGCGGCTCCTCGCAATGACATTTTGTACTTTAACTTTTTTCCGTGAACGCTCACGCTTCGTCTGTTACGTCTCCTCGCAATGACGTTTTAGGGTGAGTAATGGTTATTCTGTCACCAGAGCCTGTTACAAAGAAAAAGACTGCCCTAAATATACTTCCTTTACTTGACAACTTGTAGCTATTTCTTGTGGAGTTCCTTCTAATAAAACTTTTCCTTCGTAAATAATGTATGCCCTGTCAACTATATTGAGAGTATCTCTAACATTATGATCAGTAATTAGGATACCGATATTGCGATTACGTAAGTGTACAATCAAATTTTTAAGATCCTCAATCGCTAGTGGATCAATACCTGCAAGTGGTTCGTCAAGCATGATAAATTTAGGGTCTAATGCTATTGCTCTTGCAATTTCTAACCTACGCCTTTCTCCACCGGATAACCCTATTGCTGGCATGTCTTTTAGATGGAGAATAGAAAATTCTTTAAGCAAATCTAATGTTTTTTGCTCGATAATTTCTTGATCATTTTCTAACACCTCTAGCATTAATCTAACATTATCTCCAACAGATAGCCCACGAAAAATTGATGGTTCTTGAGGGAGATAGCTAAAGCCAAACCTAGCTCTTAAATAAATTGGTAAATGAGTAATATCATGATCATTATAAAATAATGCTCCACTATCTGGTTTGGTAAGCCCTATAATAATACTAAAGCAGGTAGTTTTACCCGCACCGTTTGGACCAAAAAGACCAACGATCTCTCCTGTTTTTAATTGAAGAGATACGTCATTTAGTATCATTCTCTTATTATAAGATTTTGAAATACTATTTACTTGCAATCTATCTATTATTAAAGGCGACATAATTCTTTGTTCCAATTAATTCTTGGATTTGCTGTAATAGACCTCTTCGGAAACTCGCTTATGCACAAGGATTTGAAGGAGACGCTTCACCTCGAACCGCAGTGTACTCTAATGTACGTGAGGATCCGAGTACCGCATCATTGTCCAAATTACCAGCATAAGTAGAGTTTCCGGAAAGGTCTAATCTACATTATTGAGCTTCGTATAATATACTAGCTTGTCGGTTCTTACAATACCGTCCTTATTTTGTACTATTACATTGCCAAGCAGGACTAGCTCTTTTCTTTCCACAAAATATTTGGCAGAAGTAGCAATTAATAATTCCTGACCATCATTCCTCTTAGCAGTCAATCTTGACGGTATGAATATGTAATTAATAGTTTTTTTATTATCAACTATTTTATAAAAAATTTCTAAATTAGTCGTTTTTACCATCATATCATCAAACCATAAAATCACCTCACCGGAAAAAAAAGCTTGCTGTTTAGTCTGATCAATTACTAAACTATCAGAATTAATATACAATTTATCCATACTAGAATGTTTTGAGTATGGATCTCCGTAAGCTATTGCTGAATTCATTATTAGGAAGAGCAACATACAGCAAATCATGCTAAAAATCTGATACATCAATAATCGTTGATACACTACCTTTGAAATTTATAGTATTATTATCATTTGTAGAACTAAATTTATTAGAAGTAATTTGACAATTTTTATAAGATAATGTCACTCCTGTTTTACTAAAGGCTTCTTTATTTAGTAGATTAAGTTGTGCTTCTTGTGTTTTTAATATGCTTTCTCCCAAAAAAAATTGGACATCATTTGTTAATTTTAACATATGACTATTCTCATTTAATATACCATTTTTTGCATTGATCACTAATACCTTATTGTCATTTATTTTATATGTAGCGTTAATTTTTTCTAGTGCATATTTATTATTTAATGTCCTAAATGCTTGTACAGCCTGAATTTGGTAAGGATTTAAGTTTTTATTTAACCCCTTAAAAGTTGAATTCAAAATTTTTATTTCATAATTTGTTTTATCATTTGAATTAAAAGAGCTATCCCTACTATTGTTTTCAATTAATTCTAAATTATTATTAACGGGATTAAAATTTATATAAATTAAGTATAAGGTTAGTAGTATCCCTAAACAAGATAAGATTTTTGATAGACTAATTAAACGTCTATAAGATGAAATGATGGCACTACTACTTTTATCGATGAAGGGAATTTTAACCATAATACTACCGGATATTCATTAACTAATTCCTGCCCGAAGTAAGTCATGGATATGCACAATACCAATAACTATATTATTTTCAGTTACCGGTATGCTAGTAATTGATTTACTATTCATGACACCTAAGGCCTCTCCTGCTAATTTCGAGGAAGAAATTTGTTGTGGATTAACAGTCATTACATCACATGCATATTTCATATTTATTTTATCATTAATATGTCTACGCAAATCTCCATCTGTTATAATACCAACCAAACTTAAATCTTTATCTACCACTATAGCACATCCAAGGCTTTTTTGATTCATAACTAATATAGTATCAGTAAATGAGGTATCGGCATATACTAAAGGCAACTGATCTTTTACTCTCATTAAACTTTCCACCTTGAGAAGATTAGCTCCAATCTTCCCTCCAGGATGATATAGCCGAAAATCATCTTCCGAAAAACCTCGAGCTTCATGTATAGAAGTGGTCAGTGCATCTCCAAGAGATAACATCATTATTGCAGAAGTTGTCGGAGCGGCAATATAAGATGCTTCATTAATTCTTGGTATTAATAATAAAAAATCGCTATTAATTGCTATAGTAGAGTTGGCATTCATAGTCATGGCAACTATTTTTATAGAAAATCGCTTACAATATTTCATTATATCAAATAATTCTTTGGTCTCTCCTGAATTAGATAACATGAAAATTAAGTCGCCTTCAGTTACCATCCCAAGATCACCATGGCTAGCCTCAGCTGGGTGCAGATAAAAAGCAGCCGTACCAGTAGAGGCAAAACTTGCTGCTATCTTATGGGCTATATAACCACTTTTTCCTATACCAGTTAAAATAATCCTGCCTTTACAATTAATTATATGATCTACTACATTGTCAAAGCTACTCGGAATATTATTAGATAATTCAATTAGTGCAGTAGATTCTTTTAATATAACTCTTTTAGCAACGTCACGATGGTAGTGCATTTTTATTCTAACCCCAACAAATTATATATCAATCCTTATGCCAAGCGTCATTGCGAGAAGGCGTGAAGCCCGAACGAAGCAATCCACTTCTAATCACTTTCCTGGATTGCTTCGTCGACCTACGGTCTTCCTCGCAATGACGAGAACACTCTTATCCAAGGCGTCATTGCGAGACCATGTAATGGTCGAAGCAATCCATTTTGGTTACTTCTTGGATTGCTTTGTCGCCACTAAAGTGGCTCCTCGCTAATAGACGGTATATAATGCAAAATGGCTCCTCGCTTAAACGTCAATGCCATTTCAGGTTAGCTATAGTTATTACTCAAAATCAAAATATGTATTTGGGAAAGGCTCATTATTTAACGTATAATGCCACCATTCCTTGTTATACTCATTAAATCCATGTTTTTTCATTATGGCACGTAGGTAATTTCTCTTTTCTAAATGTTCAGGACTTATTAGTTTACTATCATGATAAGAAGCCTTATCAAATAAATCAAAACTTGACCCCATATCCACTGTACCATCATCAAGGAACGAGATCGACCTACCGTCTGTTAATTTGCGTTTTGTTATTGTAATATCGTGAAGTACGTTACTTGATTTTATAATTGTTAAATCAACAGTACTACCACGAGTATGACCAGATTTTTTAGCAATATCTCCTAGTTTAAATAAATCCTCTTTATTAGCATAAGGATAATAATCTGCTTTTGTAGTTTGATCATTTAAGTCCTGGCTCCATTTTATAAAATAATTTACTGCACGTTGGGGACGATATGCATCATAAATAACGAGAGAATAACCATTGGCAAGTAGTTCCTTTTGTACTGCCGATAATGCTTCAGCTGCTGGCTTTGTTAAAATCACTCGGTTAGCTTTAATAACCATCTATTACTTTACCACAGAAGTTCTTAGTTGAGTAATAACGCAGATTCTCAATAATTGTTGGATCAATATCTTTTAGATATACAAAGTTTTCTGGTAATTTTTCTGCAAAAGATGAATGTACTGCGAAAGTTGTAAGTAATAGCGAAATGAATATGTATTTATAATATTTTTTTTGTAGAATGAAGAGCATAATTTTACCTTTTTTATTAGGAAATGTTAAATGTCAATATAAGCTATTACACCTACTGTAATTTAGAAGATACTAATACAAAATTATGGGTTTGCAAAGAGAATTAATGTTACCTAACATGTAAAAATATAGAACTGTTAAAAGAAAAAGTATAATTCTTATCATTTAATATCATTTTTGTATTAGTGCGAGTATATATTTAGGGTATTATACTATAATAAATATAAGAAAAAGTTTTTTATGACAAATGATGCTAAAATAGAACATATAGACTTTGGTAATGCATTATCAGAGCGTTACCTCTCTTATGCTCTATCAACAATTATGTCAAGATCTTTGCCTGACGTTCGTGATGGATTAAAACCAGTCCATCGTAGATTATTATATGCTATGCTGCAATTAAGGTTAGACCCAACTTCTGGCTATAAGAAATGTGCAAGAGTTGTCGGTGATGTAATCGGTAAATATCACCCGCATGGTGATGGTGCAGTCTATGATACATTGGTACGTCTTGCCCAAAATTTTTCTCTCAGATATCCACTGATTGATGGACAAGGAAATTTTGGCTCTATTGATGGCGATAATGCAGCAGCTATGCGTTATACAGAATCAAGAATGACAGAAATTTGTACCTTATTAATGTCAGATATAGATCAAAATACTGTCGATTTTCGTGCTACCTATGATGATTCGGATACCGAACCAGTAATTATGCCTGCTATGTTTCCTAATTTACTGGCTAATGGTTCAGAAGGTATAGCAGTTGGTATGGCAACCAGTATTCCCCCACATAATTTACATGAATTATGTGATGCACTAATATATTTAATTGACCATCCTGAACAAAAGGTCAATGATATTTTACAATTTGTAAAAGGTCCTGACTTTCCAACAGGCGGCATAATTGTTGATAGAATCGATTCAATCCATCAAGCCTATAGTGTGGGGCGTGGTAGTTTTAGAGTAAGAGCAAGATGGGCAAAGGAAGATTTAAGTTATGGTTTATATCAGATAGTAATTACTGAAATACCTTATCAAGTACAAAAATCTAAACTTATCGAACAAGTAGCTGGTTTATTAAAAGATAAAAAAATTCCTTTAATAGGTAATATCAGGGATGAATCGACGGAAGATATAAGATTAATTATTGAACCTAGGGATCGTAATTGTGATCCTAATGTAATTATGGAGTCATTATTCAAATTGACCGTTTTAGAAAATAGAATCCAGCTTAATATGAATGTTATAGGTTCAAATAATATTCCTAAAGTAGCTAATATACTGGAAATATTGCAGGAGTTTTTATTACATCGACAAAATATTATTACTCGTAGATCCAAATTTCTTATTGGCAAGATTGAACATAGATTGGAAATTCTTAAAGGTTTAAGAATAGCTTACCTCAACTTGGATGAAATAATCAAAATCATTCGTGAGGAAGATGAGCCTAAACAAGTAATGATTGCTAAATTTAGTTTAACTGATTTGCAAGTTGAAGCAATTCTCAATACAAAATTAAGGTCTTTAAGAAAATTGGAAGAACAAGAAATTATTACCGAACATAATTCGCTAGAAAAAGAGCATGAAAATCTGCAGAAAATTTTACAAGACCCGAGTGAATTAAAGAAAATAGTTAAGAAAGAAGTTAAAATGGTGCAAACAAAATTTGGTTTTACTACTAAATTAGGAATGCGTCGAACTAGTTTTGAAGAGGCTAATATTGTTGCTCAAATTGTTGATATTTCAGCTTTCATAACCAAAGAACCTATTACCATAATATGTTCCAAGATGGGGTGGATTCGTTCTTTGAAAGGTCATAATAATGATTTATCAACTGTAAAATACAAGGAGGGAGATGCAGAAAATTTTATTCTTGAGGCTTATACTACTGATAAAATCCTTATATTTAGTGCATCGGGGCGATTTTTCACTATTCTAGGCGATAATATATTTAGAGGAAAAGGTAATGGAGAATCTATAAAGCTGATCATAGATATTGGCAATGATGAAATAGTAAGCATGTGCGTCTATCAGCCTGCCCAAAAACTTTTACTAGCAAGTAGTACTGGCAAAGGATTTATTATTGATTCAGATGAAGTAGTAGCACAAACTAAACTAGGCAAGCAAATTATGCAAGTTCCTGAAAATCATTACTGTATTGCTTGCCTGCCTGTAGACGGTGATTGTCTTGCTTGTATAGGTGAGAACCGGAAATTATTAGTATTTAATCTAAATGAAGTACCAATAATGAAACGAGGGCAAGGAGTAACTTTACAGAAGTTCAAAGATGCCAAACTGATGGATGTTAAGATATTCGATAGTAGTTTAGGACTAAGTTGGAAAATAGGAGAAAAGACTAGGGTAGAGAAAGATCTGTTACCATTTCGTGGACGACGAGGTTCTGTTGGCAAGATTCCTCCTAGTGGATTCCCTAGAAACAATAAATTTTCCTAAATTATGTATAAATGCCATGAATTATAGCTATAATACATATTATATTTATATATAAATAATGAGGAATATATGAAAAATATTAATGCAAGAGAAGCACAAAATCATTTCGGTAACTTGATGAATAGTGCAATAAAAGAACCAGTAATTATTAATAAATATGGAAAACCATTTTCTGTATTGATGTCTTACGAAGAATATGAATATTTTAATAAATTTGAAGATTTTTACTGGGCGATAAAAGCAAACGAATCTAAAAAAAATGGATTGCTTACAAAAGAAAGCACAGATGAATTTTTTAATAAGATATTAGAAGAATAATTTTGGATATTATTTTATTAAGGGATGCCGAAAATTTTATCGCACACTTACAGAAAAAACAGGCAAGGCAAATAGTAGTAAAGATTAAAGAACTGAGCCAAACTGGTCATGTTCAGGATAGCAAAATTTTACAAGGCACAAAAAGAAGTTATTTTAGAGTTGATTCTGGTGAGTTTAGAATTATTTATCAACATCAAAATAGCGAGTTGCTAATAGTGCTAATAGGCAGAAGAAATGATGATGAAATATACAAATTGTTTAGTAAAAAGAAAGGTTAGCTATAGATGTGATAATTGCTATATTTCTATTAATAACACTATAAAAATATAATATTTATGAAAGGACACTTTAAAAGAACAATTATTGGCATAATGTCAAGCTTACTATTTTTTCCAATTTCAGCAATTGCCAGAGATTCAAATTATCCAGAAAGTGAACAAGAAAGACAGATGGAGGAAATGGGTTCGATAGTTGGAGGAGAAGGTTTGATATTTAGACCAGGTAGAATCAAGAATGAATCTACAAAAACGGAGGTAGGTAACATCAATAAATATTTATGGCAGGCTTCTATAGAAACATTAAGTTTTGTACCTCTTGCTTCAAGCGATTCAATTGGCGGAGTTATCATTACTGAGTGGTATAGTCCAAAAGGAAAAGCAGATTTTCGATTTAAAATAAATATTTTTATAAAAGATAACGTTATTAGTCCGGATGCAATTCAAGTAAGAATATTTGAACAGACACTTAAAAATGGTAACTGGCTAGACAATCATACTACCCCAGACTTAGCTAATAACATAGAAGATAAAATTTTACGAAAAGCTAGAGAATTATATATTAGTGCAGAGAGAAAAGAATGATATACTATTGCTATAAATGCCAGGACAGTTAAAAGTCGAGGAAAAACAGTCTAAAAACCCAAATAGTAAACTGGTGTCATTGCAAGACCACGCAAGTAGGTCGTGGCAATCCATTATTCTTGGATTGCATCAATGCTACTAAAGTAGCTCCTCGCAATGACGGTTGGTAAAGCAGTTCCGTCATTGCGAGCGAACGTATGTGAGCGTGGCAATCCACTTTTAATCACTTTTATGGATTGCTTCGTCTACACCTAAGGTCTTCCTCGCTAAAGACACCGGTTGTTTTTCCTATGACTTTTAAATTGTCCTGATAAGATAAAATACCAATAAGTAACGTACAAATTATGAAAAATATTGAGAAAAAATGGCAAGAAATTTGGCTTGAGGAAAAAGCTTTTGCCGCACAAAACGACAGTGATAAGCCTAAATATTACGTGCTTGAAATGTTACCTTACCCTTCCGGGAAAATTCATGTCGGACATGTACGTAACTATTCTATTGGAGATTGCATAGCTCGTTTTATGAAGTCGCAGGGCTATAATGTATTACATCCTATGGGTTGGGATGCTTTCGGTTTGCCAGCAGAAAATGCTGCCATTAATAATAACTCTAATCCTAAAGACTGGACTTATTCAAACATCGCAACTATGCGAAATCAGCTAAAATCAATAGGCTTCTCATATGATTGGTCAAGAGAAATAACAACTTGTGATCCAGATTATTATAAGCATGAACAAAAATTCTTTTTAGAACTTTATCAAAGAGGCTTAGCCTATCAAAAAGAATCTTTAGTCAATTGGGATCCTGTAGATAATACTGTTTTAGCTAATGAACAAGTAGTAGATAGTCGTGGATGGCGATCTGGTGCTTTAGTTGAAAAACGACATTTAAAACAATGGTTTTTAAAAATTACTAATTACGCTGAAGAGCTATTAAATGAAATTTCGAAACTGGACTTTTGGCCTGATTCTGTTAAATCTATGCAGGAAAAATGGATAGGTAAATCGGAAGGAGTAAATTTTACTTTTAAAATTAAAGATCATCAAGCTAGTATAGAAGTATTTTCTACTCGACCAGAAACTATTTTTGGAGCAAGTTTTGTTGCGATAGCCTATAATCACCCAATAATTGGGCAATTAGTGGATAAAACCAAAGATATATACTCGAATGATCTGGAGAATTGGAACGTAAAACAAGGGGTGAGCGAGCGGAGCGTAGTAAACCTACGTGAGCACGCGAATTCCCCGCCGTTTTGCGGAGCCAATTCTTCAAAGCATTCGAGTATAGCATCTTTTATTGAAAAATGTTCACAATTACATACTAATGCTGCAATAGATAAAGCTGAAAAAGAAGGGGTGTTTACTAACCTTCTTGCCATTCATCCATTTGATCCTACAATTATTATCCCTGTCGTAATAACAAATTTTGTACTAATGGATTATGGTACTGGAGCAGTTTTTGGATGCCCAGCCCATGATGAAAGAGATCATGCATTAGCAAAGAAAATGGGGTTACCAATAAAGCAGGTAGTAAAGAATATTCAAGTGGACGTATACTCAGAAGACGTATACTCAGAACCTTACACTGGTGATGGTATCATGATTAACTCAGACTTTTTGAACGATCTTACTATCCAAGATGCTAAACAAAAATCTATAGAAGAGCTTGAGAAACGTGGTTTGGGCAAACGTACTATTAACTACCGCCTGAAGGATTGGGGGGTATCTAGACAAAGATATTGGGGATGTCCTATTCCAATAATTTACTGCTCGACTTGTGGAACTGTGCCAGTAGCTGAAGAAGAATTACCAATAACTCTGCCAAGCGATGTTACATTTTGTGGACATGGCAACCCTCTTGATTTGCATCCTACTTGGAAACATACTAATTGCCCAAAATGTCATAAACAAGCCATTCGTGAGACCGATACATTAGATACATTCTTTGAGTCTTCTTGGTATTTCACTCGTTATTGTAGCGTGGCAGCAAAAGATATAACCGACAAACAAGCCTGTGATTATTGGCTACCCGTTGATCAGTATATTGGTGGAATTGAACATGCAGTAATGCATCTTCTTTATTCCAGGTTTTTTACCAAAGTAATGAACGAACAAGGTTATCTTAGCATTCGTGAACCTTTTATTAATTTGCTAACTCAAGGTATGGTTCTACATGCTACCTATAAAGATGCCAATAATAATTGGCTTTACCCAGATGAGGTAATAAAACAATCTGATAAGTGGGTTAATAAAAATACTGGGGAAGAAGTATTGCAAGGACGAATAGAAAAAATGAGTAAATCCAAAAAGAATGTCGTGGATTTAGAGTCGATATTAACCAAACATAGTGCTGATGCTATTAGGCTATTTGTCCTCTCCGATAGTCCGCCAGAGAAAGATTTTGAATGGTCGGCAAATGGTCTTGAAGGCTGTTCTCGTTTTATTAGTAAGTTAGAAAATATGGCAGAAATACTGATTAATAGTGAAATAACGGAAGGTTCTAGTAATAAATCAAATAAATTAACAAAGATTACCCATTATACTATCAAATATGTCACCGAAGAAATAAAGGATTTTAAGCTAAATAAAGCTATAGCAAGGATGCGGGAACTATTTAATGCTTTGTCAGATGAAATATCTAAGGGCAAGGAAGCCAATAGACCTCTTGCAAAACTTGCTTATGCTGAGGAATTTGAAGGAGACGCGGAACGCAGAACCGCAGCGTACTCTAATGTACGTGAGGATTCGAGTACCGCATCGACGTACAAATTACCAGCAGAAGTAGAGTTTTGCAAGAGGTCTAATATTGATAGCGTTAAAGAGGGTTTTAATATCTTGATTATGTTGCTTAACCCATTTATTCCACATATTACAGAGGAAATTTGGCAGAAATTAGGCAATAAGGAAAGATTATATCAAACTGCTTGGTCTTCTTTCGACGAATCATTGTTGGAACTAGAATCTTATATTATGGCTATTCAAATTAATGGTAAACTGAGGGCTACGCACGAATTTGCTAATGTAACGAGTAATATTGAAATTCAGAACATAGTAATGCAATTACCTGAGATACAGAAACACCTAAACGGCAAAGAACCTAAAAAAATTATCATAATACCCTCGAAAATAGTAAATATCGTGGTGTGAGTAAGGATGAAATACAATGTCAATAAAAGATGCTACAGTTAAAACACCAAAACAAAAAGAATCTGCGTTAAACATTACTCTTGTTTCATTATTTGCCGGTGCAGGTGGTATGGATATTGGTTTTGAAAAAGCTGGGTTCAAGACAATTTGGGCAAACGAATATGATAAAACAATTGCTCCTTCTTATCAAAACTACTTTCCTGAATCAAAATTTGATGGGCGTTCTATTTTGGATATTCCAGATGAAGATATTCCATTTGGTGCAACAGGTGTTATTGGTGGACCGCCATGCCAATCATGGTCAGAAGCTGGTGCCAGACGTGGACTTGACGACTTAAGAGGTCAATTATTCCACGAATATATTAGGGTTATTAGACATGTACAGCCAAAGTTTTGTGTCGCAGAAAATGTTCATGGAATAATCCATTCAAGAAATATTGAATCCTTTATGAATATCATAGATATGTTCAAAAAAGAAGGCTATGAGGTTAGTTGGAAGTTGTTAAAAGCAAGTGACTATGGTGTAGCACAAGATCGCGAGCGTGTTTTTATAATTGGCTATCACAGGTCTTTGAACAAAAAATTTGAATTTCCCAAACCGTTGGGAACCAAAATTACTTTAAAACAAGTGATAGGTGACCTAGCTAATCTAAAAGTTGGAACAACCAGAAAAGTTAAAAATCATGAGCTAATTGATTCAGGCTATTCCCCAATTTTTATGTCGAGAAATCGAGTGCGAGGTTGGGATGAACAATCATTTACTATTTTGGCAACAGATAGACATATTCCATTTCACCCACAAGCTCCTAAAATGATAAAAGTTGATGGACAAGAGTTAAGAAAATTCGCTCCTGGTCATGAAAACAAATATCGAAGATTAACCGTCCGAGAATGTGCACGAATTCAGACGTTTCCAGATGATTATGAGTTCATTTATACTAATATCAGAAACGGCTATAAAATGATTGGTAATGCTGTACCAGTAAATTTGGCGTACTGGGTAGCCAAATCAATTAGGAAAGACTTGGGGGTATAATGGCTACGCAAACAAACAATGGTAGAGCTTTTGAGTGGGCAGTAGGCTTAGTACTTAAATTACAAACAAATATGTCAATTGAAGAAAATGCCTATTCAGAAATTAATGAGAAAGCATTTTATGAAATAGCAGATAGGGAGAAATCTGATTTCCTGAATGCAGCTACTATTGCCGTCGAACATATTATGTTAAAAGAAAAAGTCTTCTTTGAATCTGGCAACGATGGATTAATTTCATTTAATAGTGATACTGTAGGTAAGCAGGGTGATGTACGAGATGTATTGATAACAATAAATGGCAAAACATTCGGCATATCTTGTAAAAATAATCACAAAGCCTTAAAACACCCAAGATTATCAAGAACAGCTAACTTTATTAAAGAATGAGGTATTGATGATTCGGGCTGTAGTGATGAATATTGGGTCACTGCCTCAACAATCTTTGATGAGCTAGCTAAAATTAAAAATGATTCTAATGGAACTGCGTTATGGAAGGATGTTATTAATAAACCATCTCGCTTTTATTGACCTATATTGGATGCGTGGAGCAATGAAATAAGTAGGGTGTGTGCCATCAGCGAAACAAAAGAAGTTGAACTTTGCAAGACAATGATATCTTTTATCGTAGGACGTTTTGATTTTTATAAAATCATCAGAGAAGGAAAAAAACGGGTTATTGTACAAGGGTTTAATCTGAACAATACCTTATCTACCAAACGTACAAAGCACCCAACATGTATTAATGCAATAAACAATAAGAATGGTGGTCAATATTCAAAAACCATCGTATTTAACCGTGGTTATAGCATCAATTTTAGAATCCACAATGCAGAAAGTAAAGTGATTCCATCTCTTAAATTTGATATAACTGCTATAGGTTTGCCAGCAAATGAGATTTACCAGCAGACCTTTGATTTATAATTATATTACAGAAAAAATTTGGCAAAAAGGAGAGATTATTATTTCATCTAAATCCTGAGGCGTAAGGGAATTTTATAACAAATGGTTCTATTCATTTAATAACGTGCAAGTAACCAGAATGTAAAAAATAGACATTACACAAAAAAATTATTGTCTCGATTATTCTTACCTAAATCTGAGGGTGGAAATCATCCACTAGGACACACCAAATATACATAAATGAATAGACAAATGATGAGCTACCAACGTACCTCTGGTGGCAGAGACATTAATATTGCTTCAACATTACCGTCTGTCATTAAGCCAAATAATGTACCACGATCATATAATAAGTTAAACTCAACATATCTGCCTCGACGTACTAATTGATAATCTTTTTGTTCCTTGGTCCAAGGTAGAAACATTTTTGTTCTAACAATTTCAGGATATATTGTTAAAAATGCTTGTCCTACATCTTTAGTAAAAGAAAAATCATTATTAAAATTTCCGGTATTTAAATAATCATAAAATATACCTCCTACTCCTCTTGGTTCATTCCGATGTTTTAAGTAAAAATATTCATCGCATTGTTTTGTAAATTTAGGATAATAACTTGGATCATGTTTATTACAAGCTTGTTTAAAGGCAGTATGAAATCTTGCCGTCTCATTTTTATCAGGATAGAATGGCGTAAGATCCCCACCACCGCCAAACCAACGATTAGCAGTTTCAATATAGCGGGTGTTGAAATGCACTGCTGGTACCAATGGAGAAGTAAGGTGAGCAACGATAGAAATACCAGTAGCAAAAAATTGCCTACTATTTTCCGTACCCGGTATATTTTTACTAAATTCTGGAGATAATTCTCCAAAAACTGTAGAAATATTAACACCGACTTTCTCAAATAAGTTACCACGCATTACAGACATTACTCCACCCCCACCGCTTTTTCTATCCCAAGGGGATTGTATGAATTTTGCGGGTGCTAAACCTCTTGCTTTGCTATATTCAAGCTCAATTTTCTCTAATTCGCTACATACTTGATCACGTAAATTTGTGAACCATATTGCCGCCTTCTTTTTATTAGTTGTCATAATTTTTCAAACCATGTTAGAGTATACTCCAAAAATTTCTTCCACTAAGGATTTTTTTAAAAATAATTTTTTTATATTGAGTTTCTATATTCTGCCTTATATTTTGCTTGTTGAGTTCGAAGTAGTGATGTCGCTTTATTGCTATCATTACCATGTTTCTGACTATGCATAACATTACCTATATCTTTGATGCTATCTTTTTGCCTCATTAGGTCTAGTGCTTGCCTAAAAATATCTTTCTCCGATGATTTTTCTATAATTTTTTCTAATTTTGCTTCGACTCTTTCTCTTATTTGTTGTTTATCTTGATCATTTGCCTGTTTGCCAATTTTATCAACAGTCAATTGATCAATGAATTGATCCATCTCTTTATTGAACGATATTATATCTTGATGGTTTGTTAAGATATCTTTTGTCGATTGCATTATCTTATATTTATTAGCTTTTGTCAGTTCTTGTATCGGTCTTGGGGTAAAAATAATACCTCCTGTTCTCTGGGTAATTATTTTTTGCACCAGTTCTTCTCCACCTTTTTGATATATTCTCTCAAGCTCATCCCTAGCTGACTTAAGGTATTTTAGCGTTTTATAATCAATAGCACGGTTTTGTTTTTTTTCTATAACCTTCCCTGTAGCTTGTTCTGCCACTGCAACTGTTATTGAATAATCTTCTACATGTTGTTCAATGGTTTTGTTTTTACTTACTATAACTGTTTTATTCTCTTCATTAGTAAGATTTTCTCTTATTGCTGCACTGCTCTGAGCATTTTTAACAAAACGTGGATGGAGTGCTGACATCGTCCTTTTATCGTTACTTTCACTTGGTGGTAAATATTGGCTTAAACTCTTAGCCCCAAGATTTGACATAGTATTTAAATCTTGAATACTAAAAGCAGAACAGCTAAATTTGTCTTGTTGTGTACCACCTTTTTCATCATAATATAAATTAGTATCAACCTTGATTGAGTCAGCAACCGCTAATATAGACCAAAAATTAACAAGATTCCTACTGCCAACTGAATCAATATGAAACAATTTTATATTGTCACCATCAGAATCTATCTGAAGAGGCGTACAATGGATTCCTCTTTCTCTACCCTCTTCAGTCGTTTGTATAATAAGATCGTAGTGAAAAGGCTTCTTAGAGTGAAAATTTTGTTGAACTATAGCTTTAAGTTTGCTCAAACCCTCTTCATCTTTAATTAATACCGGTTGATAATCTATACCATGCTCTGCTCGAGCATTGGATTTTGCTTGAAGCATTAAAGCAATTTCTTCTGGATATGATGGTTTTCCAGAATTTAATACTTTCTCTTGTTCTGTAGTTGGGTGCTTCTTCTTGTTGGCTCTTAAATCATCGATAATAGCAATTTTTTCTTCCATTATTGCTATGTTTTCATCTAGACGAGCTTTTAATTCTTCGTAACTTAGCATATATAATCCCTCATAGTTATAGCTAACCTATTAATGTTTTAGATATCCCAGGCGTCATTGCGAGAAGCTACCTTAGTAGCGACTAAGCAATCCAGGAAAGTGATTAGAAATGGATTGCTTCGTCGGCTTACGCCTTCTCGCAATGACGCCTGTGTTTATAAATCGTCACGCCTCCTCGCTAATAGACGGAGCTACAAAATTACATCCGAATCAAAGGTGGTTTCTTCTCCTGACAGTTCTAATCCACTATCTATTGATGTTGATTGATCTAAACTATCTTGACTAACTGTACATTCAGGTGGTTGATTAGTTGCTTTTTGTGTTGGTACTTCTTCGTTAAGTCTCTCTTTGTCAAGTATCTTAAAAGCCTGATCTAAATATTCGGTATTATCTTTGGCAACATGTATCGCATGCATCCCATCCTTCAATGCTTTATCCACATTATTTAAATCATCATCTATTAAAACAACTTTTTTATTATCATAAACATTAAAATGCTTCATAGCTTCTTTTATATGATTCTGTTTACCTATAGAAAACATCTCATCTTTATTAGGACAATATGACACTACATGAATTTTTCTAATGTATCTTGTTTTAAACCAAGCTTCGTAAGAGCGTATTCGATTTCTTTAGGATATGAGCCAAAAGATACAATGGCTATATGATACCCTAATTCTGATGCTTCTTTTAATAGTGCTACTAACTGTGCTTTGTTTTTCCAACCTTTTTTTTTATCTGTTAGAAATGTATCTACACACTCATTGTACTCTTTGAAAGTATTTTTAAGCTCACTGTCTAGAGACCCTTCTACCATTGTTCCATCCCAATCAAAACAAAGTGTCATATTCTCAGATTTAGTTCCCTGCTCTAGTTTAGGTTTTTCTTCCAAAGACTCATTTTCTTGCTTAACTTCTGGTTTGTTAAAAGAAGCCAATGAGGATGTTGTGCTAAAATCAAGTTTGAGTAAATGGGAGGACAATTTTAATCGTTTTGACATTTTTTCTCTTTGTTTGGTTTATTATTTTTACAATAGGTATACTCAAATGATTTGAGTATAATTTATCGGGAAGCCCAAAAACTCATAATCTAATAAATCAAATTTTAAACTTTTACAAGTGAAATTATTAAGATTATTTAAGTAAAATGAAATTTTATAGCTAACTAGATTAGCATTTATCTATGTTTTATGATGGTATTCTATCTTTTTTCTCCTATTTTTCTGTCCAAAATATTGGGACCATTATACAAAGTATTGATATAAGAATAATTATTATATCAAACTGAGATTAATTAAGGTTTTAGTACTTTTAATTTTTTACTTAATCATTTATATTCAAGAGTTTAACATAATTATGTGTAATTATATATGACCATTATGTCTGATAATTGGATAAGAAAAATGTCTGTAGAACATAATATGATTGCACCTTTTACTGATACGCAGGTTAAACTAAATAACTCAGAGAGAATTATTTCTTATGGTTTATCTTCGTATGGTTATGATGCAAGAGTTTCAAAGGAATTTAAAATATTTACTAATATCAATTCGGCAATAGTTGATCCAAAAAATTTTAGTGAATGCAGCTTAGTAGATAGAGAAGTTGATGTTTGTATTATTCCGCCCAACAGTTTTGCCTTAGCAAGAACAATTGAGTATTTTAAAATTCCAAGAGATATACTAGTTATTTGTGTTGGTAAATCAACCTATGCCAGATGTGGTATAATTGTTAACGTAACACCATTAGAACCAGAATGGGAAGGACATGTAACATTAGAGTTTTCTAATACTACTCCATTGCCGGCGAAAATTTATGCTAATGAAGGAGCTTGTCAATTTTTGTTTTTAAAAGGTGACCAAATTTGTAATACATCTTATGCTGATCGTCATGGGAAATATATGAAACAACAAGGTGTTACCTTGCCAAGAACTTAAAAATTTTAATATAAAAGGACTATTTGTTATGAAAGATACTAACCAACAAGAAATGCCACATATCGCTATTAACGCCCAATACATAAAGGATTTATCTTTTGAAAATCCAGACGCTCCAAAATCTTTAGTGTCTTTGGAACGTAATCCACAAATTGATTTATTCCTAGACCTTAATATTTCTAATTTACCTGAAGAAAACTTTTATGAGGTAGAATTAAATATAGAAGCTAAAGCAATGAGTGAAAAACATAAGCTATTTATAGTAGATCTAAAATATGCTGGGGTTTTTAACTTAATTAATATAGCAGAAGATCAACACCAGATGGTATTAGCAATTCATTGTCCAGCAATGATCTTCCCATTTGCAAGAAAAATTATTTCTGATGTCACTCAGGATGGTGGATTCCAACCATTGATGATTGATCCGATTGATTTTGGTGCTTTATATCACAAGAAAATGCGAGAAAGTGAAAATTAATTATATCTTAGCGACTAAAGATAGAAGAGTAGAAATACGGCTATGTAGCTAACCATACTAACCTCAGTTTTGGATTAGAATTTAAAAATTCTAATCCAAAAACAGGTAAAGCAATAAGGAAAAATGCATTCTTGAATCGGTTCTACGAATGCATTTTAACCTAATTTTTAGCTAATAATCTTATTTTTAATCTGAAAAATAAGATTATTAGCCATTTTTATTATTTTAACAATCAGACGACGAACCGCTTCTAGCCTGATTGTTTACTAGCATTACACCGTCTATTAGAGGAACTACTTTTGTAGCATTGATGCAATCCAGAAAAGTGATTAAAATGGATTGCCACGACTTAATTGCATGGTCTCGCTAATAGACAAGTTATATGCACATACGTCATTGCGAGGAACCGCTTAAAATTTAAAACCATATCGTATGCCTAAATTGGTTAGACCTGCATTAGGTTTTACGATATCAGCATTAGAGATATGGTCAAGAATTAATGTAATAGCATGTATTTCATTAAGTTTTACACCTAAACTAACACTTTCTCTAAATAAAAGCCTTGATCCTAAGGGACGTTTTCTCAAGGCTCGTTGTTTCTCTGATTTTTTCAATTCACCATTATGAATCGCACCTCCAAGACTTACCTCGCAAAATATAGATTCCATCATATCAAAATGCCAAGTAAGCCCTGTATAAACACTACTTGCATATTTACTATTGTTAATATCTGCTCCTATATGAGGATAGCCACGCAAAAATTCGTATTTTTCACCAAAAAGATATTCTAAATTAACGTCGTATCCTTTCTCATAACGGTGTTTTAACCTAACATTTATGTCGTGTTTTAGTATTCCTATTCTTATTTCATCAGCTAGAACTCTTTGTCCAGTTAAACAAAAAGAAATACTAAAAAAAATTACTAATATAAAACGATTCATTGTACCCCAAAAACTTGAAAAAAGATTAGAAATGGATTGCTTCGCTCAAGCTCACGCCTCCTCGCAATGACGTTTGAGGGTTAATGTATGGTGCTATGAGATATCGCACTTTACTACAGCTCAATTAATACACCATATCAACATAATGTGCCGACTCTGAGCCCCTTCCATCACAACCCACTTCTTCATTATGGTATTCTTGAGCACAGCTAAGAATAGTATCATTAATAATATTATCTTCATGTTCAAACATTGAGCTAAAAAATTTAAGAAATTTATTCTGAAAAGTGGTAAACTCAGATATGTTGGTATTTGCAAAATTACCATCAGCAATGCAAGGAAGATGCTTGGACAAAGCTACAAGCTGTACGTCATTTAATCCTTTTAAAAATGCTTGTAGAACATCATATTCCTTGGGTGTTAATTTCATTAAACCTTCTTTTAGAGCCACAGCTTGCTGTTCACTTAAGTTTATCGCTAATTTTGCCTCAAATTCTTCAGATATTACATGGGTATTAACAGCGTCCTTATCTTGTCCTTTTTTGTCAATATTATCGTTCGTTTTACTACTCTCGCTAGGAGCATTAGACTCCTCAACACTGATTTGTGCCTCATGAAGTTTTGAGTTCTCTTCCCTAGCATTGGTATTCTTAACCAATGTTGTACATACCTGCTCAATTAACTCTTTATTATCTTCTATATATTTCTCAGCAGCCTTTTTTAATTTAGCCATATTCTTTGGATCAGAATTATCTAATTTCGTAGACCCTTTTGGTACAGGAAGTAAAAATTCTGTAAATTGCCCATCCTCTGCTAGGTCTCGTTTAACTTCTTCTGTAGCAGCACTTTGACCAGCTTTCATTATGTCGCTCATTATCCCATTAGCTAACTGAGGTAATAGACCATCAAGGTGAGGTGGTAGAGGCTCTTTTTTTTCATTGGGTGATTTAAAGTTAAGGGAAACAAGCATCATGTTATCTAACATTTCTCCTTGTTGAGCACGATTTAATCCACTTTTAAGATATTTTATAGCTTCTGCCGCTGGACGATTATAACCTACCCCCCCATCAACAAGAACACGACTTACACCGTTCTCATCGTCAAACTTCACACTTTTAAAATAGCTAGGAGCTGCTGTAGTAGCAAGAACTACATCTTTTGCTTTAACGCCAGGAGAATTATGACTATCAAAAATCTTAATAGACTCTTCTCCATTTAAGTCAAAAGTCGTTATAAGAACACGACCTAGAAGATCTCCAAGTTCCATATCACCTAAATATTCGTCTAATAGTGCCTTAAGAGGTTTTTGGCTATATTTGTGACTAAATATTTGACCCATTTTTCCTACATGATACCAGTGTTGTGGGAAAATATCAGTAGCAGTATTTTTAAATAGTTCTAAAGCTTCTGCCGCTGAAAAACGCGGTTCTGTTGATCCAGGTTCTTTAGGGATTGCTAATAAAACTGAAATTAATCCACCGACACTAGTACCAGTAGAAGTCTGGAATATTTTAGATACAGGCATACCCGTTTTGCTTTCCATTTCTGCAAGCATCTGCAACTGCATATATCCCTTAACCCCGCCACCTGAGAGAGCAAGCATCGTGCCTACAGAATTCGTAGAGGAAGGCAAATGACTCCCTGCATCTTTGGTTATAGAAACTTTTCTAGCCATAAAATAACTCCATATGTTACATATATTATATATAAATACTACATTTTGCTTAATTTATAGTAATGATTTTATAAAGAAAGATCAAGTACATAGATGACATAAATTGTTAATTATTACCTACAAAATTGTATAATAATCACTACTATAGCTAACCTGACTAGCATTGATGCCATCCAATTTAATAAGTGTGGATTGCCACAACCTACTTGCGTGGTCTCGCTAATAGACGCGTTTTAGATTTACCTACAACGTCATTGCGAGGAGGCGTAGCCGACAAAGCAATCCATTTCTAACCACTTTTATGGATTGCCGCGTCGCTACTAAAGTAGCTCCTCGCAATGGCAGCATAATGCTAATCGGGTTAGCATAGACTTAACCAATTCTACTGTGTAGTTCACTGAATACTCCAACATCTTTCCATAAGTCCCTATTTCCTATAACATAAATAACTTCCTTAGCACGTGTAACTGCCACATTTAAGATGTTAGGAAATTTACCCACCCATATTCGACTTCCATTTTGTTCTGATCCTTGTGCCCCTAATACTAAAATTACCGCTTCAGCTTCTCGCCCTTGGACAGTATGTATTGTTCCAACTCGCTCATTAAGCCAAAGATACCTATCTTCATCTATAGTTATCCAAGATTCTAAAATATGGCTATTTTTTATAATTTTGCGTAAATTATCTGCAACAACTCTAAAAGGTGTCACAATATATATATCTGGCAGTGTTTTAGCATTCTTTAATTTACGTAATAGTTCAAGTACCTGTTGCCCTTCTTCTGGACACCACTTATCTAACGCCTCTCCTTGAACATTAAACCACTTAGAAGAACCAAGACACTTACGTATATAAGAGTCATAGCTATTAGAATTCTTGGCGTGAACCATAGAACCTCCATAAGCAATTATATTAGAAATATCAAACATAGGATTTTCACAACGCCTATGTACTAGTAAAGGCACACCAACCAAACGACTTCCGTGGTTGGTATCAAATTTATAAACATATGAAGTTGCAGAATCTGATAGGGTTTGAACTGTTGCTTCTGGTGCATTAAAATACTTTGGATCCACCGAAAATTGTTTACATATACTTTTTGTTAAATTGTCAGGTAAATCAACCACTGGTTCTATCTGTAGAGGATCACCTGTCACTATAATACGTTTTGTTCTCATTATAGCCCCTACAGCAGCTTGCGGTAAAGCCTGCCCAGCTTCATCAATAAGAAGCCATCCAAGAGAATTGGCAGGGATATCCTTTAACATTCTCTCTACAGAGGCAAAAGTTGTTGATACACTAGGTACCACAAGGAAGAAAGAGGCCCATAAATCTGGTAAAAAATCAATGATACTTTTACCTGTTGCACTAAAAGAGTTACTAAAACTTTCCATCCAAACTCTAAGGTTATGACGTAAAGGTTTAGCTGCTGCATCTATAAATGCTTTATGTAGCTTTATAGCGGAAATAAACACCTCATCACGTAATAATTGTGTCTGTTCGTCACACCATGGGGAAACTAGGTGCATTTCTTTAGGGGATTTTGCAAATAAACTACTATCAATCAAATGATTTTCAAATTCTTTAGAGGATGTTATAATCTTTTTCTTTATATCATTAAGATAAACAATCTTTTGCCTTATCTTTTTCCTTTTTTCTCTCCAGGCACGAAATGAAGGAGTGTTTAGAATACACCAAATAATATGTGGTTTTAATTTATCATGTTTTAATAAAAAATCTTCTAGTTCCTCTCTCTTTCCTAACTTTTTTTCTAAATTTTCTAACTTTTCAACTAAATTTCTTGTTTCTTGTAATTTAGAGAGTTCATTTCGACTTGCTTTTAATGCCTGTTCAAAATGTTCTTTAGCTTTTCCCCAACGTTTTAAAGCTTCACTGTAATCAGATGGAGGGTTATTTTCTTCAATAATTTTAGGTTTCCTAGTTTCAAGGACTTTTTTGCCCTCTGAATCTTTTATTTCTAATATCTGAGATTTGCCACTTGCTTCTAGTAAATATGTTGAAAAGCTAAAATCCTTATCCCACCAAAATTTTTTATTAAATTTCTTACAATTAGCCATATTGCCAAGTACTGCTGAAATCAAACCCCAACTTCCACCTCCAAGTAATGAATCAGATAGAGCTTTAAAATAATGCAGATCATCTGCGTCATTGGCAATGGCTTTTAAACTAGGTAATTCAGTACTAATATTTTCAACAGCCTTGTTGTTAGATGAGGCGATTAATATTTCAAAACCTTTTAGCCTTTCATCTAATTTGTAAAGCTTGAACCACCCCTTTCCAGCTTGTATTTTTTCCCCTGAATCAGTAAAAGCTTTTTCAGGATCAGCAAAATTCAGTAATGCTTCTGCTCGTTCTGCAACTAATTTTGCCACAATATCACGTAATAAAGTTGTTTTTCCTGTTCCTGGTGGTCCATTAATTGCAAGAATTCCATTATCTTTTAGTTCAGTCATAGATAAATTAACTGCAGCCTGTTGAAGTAATACTAAAGGATGTCGCCCTAATCCAGGCCATCTTGCTGAAGGAATGTTTTTAGGGGAAAGAATATTTTGTAAAACTGTCTTATCTAAGATATTTTGATGTTTTGGGACATTCACACCTAAATATTGTAAGAGGTTTGTTGGAGCCTTTTCGTTTTGGATCAAAGTACTAGCTTTTGCTAGGTCATTTAGGTAAAAACTGTTAAGTGGTACGACATTAGTAGGACCATCTTTTTCACTTGATTCATGGTCATTTTTTTTTCTTAATTCGTAAATTCGGAGAGCAAATTTTTTATTTATTAGCATTTCTGCTGATATACCATAAATATTATTAATAAGGTAAGTATAAGCCTCATCTATCATTATTTTATTCAAGGGAAGTTCTTCGCCATTTTTATCTTTTTTACGTAAGATTCCATCAAAAGATATTTCCATTTTTTGTTTAACTGATGACCAGTCACTTAAGTTTTCAAGACTATTTTTTAACGCTTGAGGAGTACCCCATGCAAAACTTGATAGATTAACAGATATATCATTTTTAAGGAGATAGCCATACTGATCTATAATAATTACACCTGTAATTGCTTCTCCTGATACCTGTTTTGGCTTGACATTTGTATCACCATATTTTTCAACTAAAGCAGAAAATACACTCTGAAGACTAATCGAACCCATTATTATTTGATAGAATAATTTTTTCTCAGGAGGTACTTCTTCGCCACCATTCTCCCATGGTAGTCCATTATCTAATAAAGCAACTAAATTTTTTTCTCCTCCTACTAGGTCTTCTGCTTTACAAAATGTTCGAGGCGACAATACTTCTAAAACAGTCCAAGCTGATAAGACGTTACTTGCTTCTTGCGTAGTTAATGGTTTCATTTTGTTAATAATTTAATATTCTAAAATTTGTCCAGCTATTTTGAGCATGCATGCATTTTAGAGAGTATATTGCAACTCTTATAAAATAATAATAATTTAAAAGTTTGGTTGCAAAGCTTTTAAATTATTCCTTATAATTGTAACTTAATAGTCTCACACCACGATATTTACTATTTTCGAGGGTATTATTATAACCTCTCCTTTTTGCCAAAACTTTTTTGTAATATAGCTAACCCAATTGGATTGCCTCGTTGGCTCCAGCCTCCTCGCTAATAGACGTCTTGTATTTTAACTTTTTTTCTGTGAACGCTCACTCTTCTTTAGTAGTAGCATCTGTAGTGCTAGAATTGGTATTTTCTTGATCCTCATCTACATTATTTTTATTTGGATCATAAGGCTTTTGAGTTGGAATAAATGTAGGGGGTAATAGCCTATTTGTAAAGAACTTATCTTCATAATACTTAATTTTTAAAGATTTAATAGGCGGGAAAGATTCAATTAAAACGATTTGCTCATCTTTTGGTAGTTGAATTACTTCTTGAGGTAAAAGCAGAGCTCTTGAAACTTGCGATACATTCTGCGTTCTTGTTGAAATATTAAGATCAAAAAATATTGGTTTACTATAAGATCGTTGTTCAACTGTTTTATTACCAACTAGCTGAGATATTAAGTTAGCTGTTTCATAGTTATTAGCTGCAAAAGTAATACGATATGTAGAATTTGACAGAAATGAATTCATGCCAGCATCCTCATAAGTTCCTTTGAGCTGTTGAGTATCTTGGATAATCAAGAATAGACGAACTCTATATCCCCTGAAGAAGGCGATACCTGCCTTAAATGTTTCCATTTTTCCTAAAGTAGGGAATTCATCAAGTAAGAACATCACCCCATAAGGTTCTTCTTTTAGATCAGGCATTTTGCGACTTAAAAATTCTGTAGCTTGCTGGTAAAAAACCTGCATCAATTTTTGTAAACGTTGTATGTTATCAGGGGTTAGACCAACATACACTGTTGTTTTTATCTTCTTAAATTCAAGTATATTAAAGTCAGATGAGGCAGTAGCAGCATCAATAAGGGGATTTGCCCATAATTCTAAAGAAGAGTTCATTGTTGAGATAACACCTGAACGTTCTTTATCTGCTTTTTGTAGAAATGCCGCTATATTCATATAGGAAACAGGATGTATTACTTTGCCTAAAGTATCTAAAACTACTGCCAAATTATACACTACGTCATCACTACGCATTGTTCTCACAACTTCACCAAAAGATTTAGTTTTTGTTGGGTCAGCAATTAAGTATAGTACCACACCAAGAAATAAACTACGTGCCTCATTATTCCAAAAATCTTTTTCAGGCATAATCAGATTTGAAATTTTTTGGACGTCATCGACCATTTGACCTGGTTTGGTACTTACCCAATCTATCGGATTGTAGCAATGAGTTATCCCATCAGGATTTGATGGCTCCCAAACAAATACACGTTGCCCTTGTTTTTGCCGCCAACCACTTGTAAGACCATGATTTTCCAGCTTAATGTCATGTACTATTATAGAGTGTTCCCAAAATAATAAATTGGGAATTACAAATCCTACACCTTTACCTGAACCGGTTGGGGCAAAAAGTAAAGCATGTTGAAAGCCATCAGCAACAAAATATCCGCCACTATTAGTACCAAGTAACATACCATGTTTTGCTCGTAGACTAGCTCTACTTATATCATCTTCAGTAGCCCAACTAGCATCACCATAAACTTTCTCTGGCTGAGTAAAAAATTGTAAACTTTTTATTCTTTTAAAATTTTTCCAATAGAATATGATAACTATAATTGTTGGCATAGTCAGGGCTAATATTAACTTAATTTTTAAGTAATTATATGCTTGGAGAGTTAATTGTGACCACACACTAACTAACCAATAAGACCACTTATAAGCTATATCTATGGCTACTAAATCAATATTTAGGACTCTAGTTTCATTGGTAATAAATGCAACTATCGCTCCACTTACCCATATCGTACAAAATATTACTAATGGGTGTATTATAAGGTGCCCAAAGATGTTACGGGTAAATTTTTGTATTTTATGCCATTCCATCGTTAGCCTTGCCTATTCTTACTATAGTATATTTCTGAAACATACCTTTTTCCGCCGCTACCTCGTTTTAATTGTATCACAATATCGACGACCGCTAATATATATTTTTTTACTTCATCCGGTGGCATACCTAGGCTAGCTTGCATAACCATTAACTTAAGTTGTTCTATAGCCATGGCTGGTGCATCAGCATGTAAAGTAGATATAGAACCAGGATGCCCTGTATTAATAGCTCGTAAAAAACTAAATGCTTCAGCTCCCCTAAGTTCACCGACAATAATTCTATCAGGTCTTAGACGTAAACACGCCTCAATCAAATCCTGAGTAGTAACTTTTGCACGCCCTTGTCCTCCTTTTGAAGCTAGGAGGTGTAATTTATTAGGGTGATTTGTTAAAATTACCTCTCGTGCATCTTCCACAGTGATTAATCGTTCACTATTTGGAATTTCTGCTAAGGCAGCGTTAGTAAAGGTTGTTTTACCAGTTGATGTCCCACCACTAATAATAATATTTTTTTTAGAAATTACTGCATGCCGAATAAATTCTTTTATTTTATTTTCTTTCAAATAGTTGTTTAAGATTTCTTCATTCTCGTCAATCAATTCCCCTGTAGATGTTGAATCAAAAGCTCCCATCTTGTCATATTGATCTAGCGTAAGACTCATTGCACTACCTTTCCTAATAGCATAACCAACATAGCCCGGCTCACAAGCAGGAGGGAATACTACTTGGATACGGTAACCATTAGGTAATGAGGCGGAAAGTAAAGGTCTTTCTTCGGAAATTATTTGATCAGTTGACTGAGCTACCAACCTACCAAGTGATATAAGATGTTCGAAATCAAGCTCAGGTACCAATTTACAAAATTGGTCTCCTTTCTTTTCAACCCATACTTCTCCTGGTTTGTTTACCATAATCTCATTAATACCATCTTCTGCGAATAATTCTTTAAATGGTAATAGAAAAGTCTCTAATGCAGCAAAATTATCACTCATTTTATCAATCTTGATTTTCTTAGTACAGCTTGAGGAAATTTATAATCTTTATTGACATAAATCTTGATTATCGTACCTTGATCTATGGTAATGGTTGGTTTAAATACCTGTTGCTTCATCATATCTTTCATAGTATTACTGACATCAGTAAAAGCTTGTTTTGAAGCCTCTTGTGCCTGGGTTGGAGTAGTAGCGGTTGCCGTACTAGATAACAAACTAGCTGCTGCACTAGTTACTGCAGTCATTAATGCAATAAGTCTTTGACCAGGTTGTGATCCAACTGGATTACGAGCAGTGTTACAAGCCTGCATCATGGAAGTATAAGCTGTTGAAGTTTTATCGGTAATAGCATTCATCACACTAGAACAAATCTGTGCAATTTTAACATCTTCAGTACCAGGACCATTATTAATACTTTGTGCTAAATTTTGTATATTAACAGCGATAGCAGTATTAGCAGCGGCAGCTTGCGAATTAACTGGTGGGGCTACCACCTTGTCAAGGGCATTGGCAAGTCCAATATTAAATGCTGATGATAATACAGCATTGGTTAATCGTTCTTTAAATTTATTATCTACTCTTCCTTGTTCGCCTTTCCTTCCGAGATTATCAACAGACAGAGCATCTAAGTTAAGGGTATAACCGCTTGATAGATCAATACGATTCCATATTATGAAAATTCGACCATACGCTCCATCAGTACCAGTTGCATAAACACCAAAAACCTTTGATCCTTTAGGAATTAAAATAATCTTCTCCCTTTCAGAGAACACATCTCTGCTAATTATTGCTCTTATCTCTCCACCTAAATCAGTATTAATAGCACTCTCTAATACTGCTTCCATTATCTTACCACGAGCCAGAACAAATGCCATATCCCCACGATCTTGAAAATTTGCTTCTTCGGCAATCTGATCAGGTGTTTTTTTCTCTGAAACTCCTGCAATTAATACTATAGCAGATTTTCTCTTTGCTTCACGACGGTTCTTTTCCTCATCACTTTCAGTTAATTTCCCAGGAAGGGCTGTTGGCGTAATGGAAGGAAGAGTAGCTTTGTCAGCATTATTATCTCCTGAAGGAGGTGGTAAAGGAACTGTTGGTTCAGTAACTTTAGGGGGAAGAGTTGGAACAGGAGGAGGTGGGGGTGGAAGATCGACAGGAGCTTCAAGCTTAGGTGCCTCTGGTAATTTTGGAATTTCTGGTATATTTCTCGAATTATCTTGTGTCGGTTTAGTAACATCGGTAGGGGCTGATGGAACTACTACCACCTCATCTGGTTTATTATCACTAATAAAAAGTTTGAAAAAAATAAATATAAAAACAGCAGAGATGACCAGCAAAATCATAATACTTTGCTTAGGATTAGTAGCAACTTTTGACAGTTCATTCTGAACTTCTGGTATGTCTTGTTCCTCTGTACCAGATTGAGAAGTAGTATTATCTTGTTCTGCCATGTTAAATTAATATTAATTTATAAAAAAAATCATCTTAGCTTATCCGTCTATTAGCGAGGAAGTAGCGAAGCACAACGAAGCAATCCATTCCTAGCCATTTTTTGGATTATCGCGTCGCAGCAAAGTGGCTCACTCGCTAATAGACGCTAGTTGGTTATGGACAAATACTAATCGTCTTAGCTTACTACCAAAAATAAACTCATTGTGCAGTACTAAAGCCTTTCTTAGGATAATAAAACCTAACTACATACACCAAATCCTTTTCACGCCCTTCTTCCAATTCTTTAGATACTACATCAAACTGGTAAGTCCTTTTATTAGTTATTATAGTCATATTTGTTCTAATGTTTTTTTCCAATGGCTTAATGAATAATCTGTTTGCCAACGGAGTCATTTTCCAAGCGTATGATTCTCCTAGAACAATATTTTGTATTTCCTCATTTTTGGCAAATTCTATACTTGACTGAAAACCGAAATGTAGAACTAATAAATAAACCTCATTAGGATTATGTATATAAGTTTTAATTCTGTTATCAGTAGTTATGGATAGGTCATCTAAATCATTATCTACATGCATATTACCTGTATAAGCATTGGCAATAACCGAATGCAATAATATTACCGCTGTAAAAAGAAGTCTAGCTATCATCATTATCTACCCTGTAATCATTAATTTGGAAACCCACTGGATTAATATCTCGCTCTGTATCTGTTAATTCCATTGGAATATAGGCGAAACTTACTACAGCTATTTTATTAGAAACCTTTTTACTACCTGCTGTTTCATTAATAGAGAACCTAACCATATATTTATTTTTATTTTCCTTTGAATCTTCTTGTAATTTTGACCAAGATTTAATTATTAAAAAAGTTGTGTTGTTTTGACCATACATTAAAACTGGATCTATATCTTTATTTTGTATGTAGCCGAGATAGTTATAATATACTGAACTCGAAGATAATAATCTAATGCTTTTCCGGGCTTCAGTATCAAAATCAACAGGATTATAGGTTTCTCTAGCTATTAGGTATTTTTTTATAAAATATCTTGAAAGTGCATCATTGCCACTTAGTATCTCCGAAGATATTGGATTTACAATCGTTGCTGCCCCGGTGCTATTATCAACTTGGATAACAAAAGGGCTAAACTCTCTTGAATTTATTACTATAGTTACCGCTGCTATAGATGCAATTATAAGAAGTATCAGTAATATAGATATTACCAACAAAATATTACGTTGTACAATGATTCTATCAGATTTTTCTTCGTACCAATTCCTGGTAATTTTAACAAAGTTACCAGATTGAACATTTTGAGGTTCTATCGTGGGATTAGTAGGTGATTTTAGTGCATTTAATATATTCGCTAATTTAAACATTGTAATTATAACTTATTTCATTTTGTAATATAACCTGAATTCGATATAACTAAGTTATGGCAAATTCTGTTATATCTATAAATATAACAGATTTTTTTGCTCCACTAATAGCTGTTTTCATTATTTTTGCGATATTGCTTATTTTTTTTATTCCCTAACTAGTTAATATAATAATCCTTGTCACTATAGTCAATTGATGAGAAGTTGGTGACGTCGTCACTCGTCGCTCGCCTATTACTTATAGGCGTCGCTCCATCGCTCCTAGTCCCAAATTCTCCTGAATTGACTATACAATTATACACTAATTTGCAATGTACACTAATAGGATTATTGAATAAAATTTAATATTACTTCTTACCACTACCAAAAGAATAAATTAACTTGCCTATCAAGGATTCAATATTAACCGCCGACTGGGTATGTTTTATCTGATCGCCTACCGCCAAATTCTCTTCAGATAAACCGGGAGTTACGGATATATATCTGCCACCAATTATACCACTTGTGACTATCGCTATACTAGTGTCTTTAGGCAACTTTATATCATTATTGATGCAAATCGTTAATAAGGCAAAAAAACTAGTCTTATCTAAAGTTATGTTAGTTACTGATCCAATTTTTACCCCAGCTAACATCACGTCACTTCCTTTAACTACCCCTTCAGCATTTTGAAAATTTGCTTTAAGCATATACCCAGCTTCGGATCTTGATGAGTTACCAATTTTATAAGCAAAAATAAAAAAGGCTAAAGCAACTAGTATTACTATAAAACCAACTAAAGTTTCTATAACATTCTGTTTCATTATTTTGATTTACCTAAAGGTTGCCACCTACTATATTCAGCTTTTGTTGTATTATTTTTTATTAGATTATGCGACAAACTAGTACCAGTGATATTAGGGAGATAATTTTGTTGCCAATCGAATTTATTATTATTGGTTGGCACTTCATTGATCATATAATGCAGCCAAGCATGCCACATAGGTGGAACTTTTGACGCTTCTACTTTACCCTTATAAACTACCTGTCTTCTAGCTTGACCTAAATAATCCAGCTTTTTACTTTCGTAATATTTGTTACCAAATTGATCTTTTCCAATTTCTTTAGAGAAGATAAGTATAAAAAAATTATCTATGAATGACATTTGAGTATTTTTATAGCAGTTTCTTTTCCCTTCACAGCTAGCCTATCGGCTGTCTCATTCCCCTTATTATTACCATGACCTTTAACCCAATTCCAGATAATATAGTGTTTACCTAACTCGTCATACAGCTTTTTCCATAAATCAACATTCTTGATAGGGTCATTGTTGTTTTTATGCCAGTTATTTTTTATCCATGTGTTAATCCACTGAGTTATTCCAAGCTGCAAATACTTACTATCCGTATAAAGTTCTACACAGCATGATTTTTTAAGAATTTTTAATGCTTCAATTGCTGCTATCATTTCCATACGGTTATTAGTGGTGTGTAGCTCATGACCAAATATTTCTTTGCAAACTTCATTAAACTGTAACAATGCTCCCCAGCCGCCTGGTCCAGGATTACCTGAGCAAGCTCCATCAGTATATATGATAACTTTAGGTAAACTCAGATGATTCTGTGAATCTGTTCCATAAAACGACGTGGTACTCATGTGCTCACCTCTTATTTTAAGCCCCAATTCGTAGGATTATTTGAGTATATCTCACCTTACACATAGACCATATGATAATTTAAAGATCGCAAAATAAGTTAGGAGACGATCTGCAATAACTAAAGTAATTCTATATTTGACTCTTTTTAGCTGTAAATTATAAGATTTTTTTGAAATAGAATCAACTATTCCGGCAAAAATCTTATTAATTTGTGAGTGTTCACAGAAAAAAGTTAAAGTACAAAACGTCTATTAGCGAGAAGGCGTAAGCCAACAAGCAATCCAGGAAAGTAATTAGAAAGGATTGCTTCGACCATTACATGGTCTCGCAATGACGTATATGCACCACAAACGTCATTGCGAGGAGCAATCTAGAACATTAACGGGTTAGCTATATATAATCGTATCCGCAGAAAATCCCTTGAATAAACTAGTAAAGTACATTATTATATATCAGATAATGATAACTAATATAATGAGCATAGTATGAGAACTATTATTGATATACCTGATATGCAAGTAGAAACTTTAAATCAACTTTCAAAGAAGAAAAAAGTGTCTAGAGCAGAAATTATAAGACAAGCTTTGACTGACTATATAACCAATTATGCTAAAAGTAAAAAAGGCTATAAATCAGCATTTGGCATATGGAAAGATCAGAAGTTAGATGGCTTGCTATATCAACAAAAATTACGTGGCGAGTGGGATGAATGAAAGTATTATTTGATACTAATATATTGATAGATTATTTGCTAGGACATGTATCCGCTAATAGAGAACTTGAACAATATAAAGATTGTCAGATTAGTATAATAACTAAAATGGAGATATTAGCTGGAACCTCAGAGGATAATGAGGAAACAATCAGAGAATTCTTAGATAACTTTACCATAATTGGTTTAAATGAAAAAATAGCTGAAATTGCCATCTCTATTAGAAAAGAGCATAAGATCAAACTACCTGATGCAATAATATGGGCAACAGCTAAATATTGTAATGGTTTATTGATAACTAGAAATACCAAGGATTTTCCTATCCATGCCCCTGACATAAAGGTTCCGTACAACATATAATTGATACAAAGAGGCTTTAATGGAAAAAGCCAACATAATTAATTCTGATCAGGAGTGGAGCTTTGTTGAGAAGATTCATTATTATCAGAAGTAGCTGGTTTAATCCTACCAACCATTTCATCTAGTGATACTTGAAAATAGTCTGCTAGGGCTACTGCGATTTGGCTATTAAAAGTTTTTTGCTTCCTCTTACCATTAACAAAATTGTTTAAAGAGTTATTGCCAAAACCTATATCCATACTTAGTTTATACAAATTTAGATTTTGCTTCTTTGCTTTGTCAATCAGAAACCTTTTTATATTAGAAGTAATATCACTTGGTATAATTTCATAAAATTCTAAACTTTTTGTATTAGGTAAAGAAATATATTGATTTCTTCCTACAACTTCATCCATAGAACACTTAAAGTAGTTGGCTATTTTCAATATATTATACATTTGAGTACTAGAGCTTAATCCGTTCAGAATACTAGTAATATTATTATACGGAATACCACTTTCCTTAGAAAAGGTTTTTCTTGTTAATTTGAGTTCTTCAAATTTTAATCTTAAAAATTTTTGTATTTCTTTAACAAGAGTCATATCGGAATTCAAGGATTAAGTAAAAAATAAAAATACTCACTCGGAGGGAATATTTTTTCTTGACACCTCAAAGTAATTAGATTAGACTCCCTAAAATAGGATGAGACCAAAAAAAAGAGGTCAGTAACTATTGACTAATTTTTTATAGCCAAAATAATATATTTTGGTTTAGCTATCCGATTAGTATTTAGCCTTGACGTCATTGCGAGCGAACATACGCGAGCGTGGCAATCCACTATTCATTGGATTGCTTCATCGGCTCACGCCTCCTCGCAATGACGGTGACAGCATAATGCTAACCGGGTTAGCTATAAGTCTCAAACTATAAAAGCCAGTGTGACACTCAAGCGTTCAGCTTATTAATAGGCTAAAACTTGAATGTTACATTTAGGTTATAAACTAGTAAGTACTCAAAAGTTTCCAAGGCTGAAAGTACTTACTAGCTAAATTAATCCAATAGCACTGCTATTAAATTACAACCGTTATTGAGGTGTAACTATGATCATATACAAATTTCTTCAAATAGTCAAACTCTATTATTTTTGCAGTTTTATAACGTAAGTATTAGCGATACTTACGTCATTGCGAGACCATGTAATGGTCGAAGCAATCCACTTCCGATCACTTTCTGGATTGCTTCGACCTACTTGCGTGGTCTCGCAATGACAGTTATATACACATGTCATTAATAGAGTAGGATTATGAAAGATAACACACAACCCACTAATGTTCTTGAAGAGAATAGTAATGAGGTTACAGAACAAATAGAAGAATCACAAGACTTAGTTGTTTTAACCAACTCAGTTAGTAGCAGCTTTCTGGATACAGAAGAATTAGATCCGATCACCAAAGCCATCAGGCAGGAAATTCTGCAAAAACAGCGTGATATTTTAAGAGGATATATAGCCCAGAATCATGATGTAACCGTAACTAACTATGACGAGCAGGAATTTGCTGAATATTTGAAAAATATCAATAATAGGGCAATAATTGATCAAGCATTTGCAAATACCCAAGTTAAAACTGAACTAGAAAAAACAGAGATAGTAGGGTACAGGAAAGTTCATCATAATTTTGCTGATCAATTTCATACAATGAACTGGCAAGATGGTGATAGGCAAGGTAATGTCAGAAGCCAGATAGTAAGAAATGATTTAGGTGATGAGTTAGCTACTATCAAGGAGACAACTCATAAAATTAATGCTTTAGTCTCTTTGTCAGATGGCACTCTTAAACAAATCAGCAACTACCGAACCATAGATTTTCCAACAGAATTGCTAAGTAAAACTGGTCCAATGCATTTGTCATTAGCAGTAAAAGATGAAAATGGTCGAAATATTGCCCTAGACCGAGCAGTATATTTTACTGCTCATTATGATAGTCAAGGTAAATTGTCAGAAATCAGTAGTCCAAAGCCAGTGAGATTTAATGGTGAAGGAGATGAGGCGATAGGCTATATAGAGCATTTAGGACAGGTCTATAGTTTGCCAGTAACCCAAGGTAAATATAGAGAAATGATGTTAGCTTTGGAGAAGAATAAGGGGCAAGAGATCGACCTCTCACAAAGTATGGCTATTGCTCAGGATATGATGATTACTGCTAATGTTGTTAATAGTGCTTTGTCCGTTCAACAAGAAAAGAAAGAATATCATCATGATAGGCAAAAGTTAGCTGAAGAAACATTAGAGAAAACGGCTGAGCAAGCAGATAGTAATCAGAAAAGAAAATCATTACAACAACTTGCTGAGCAAGACCCTAATTTAGCCAGTAAGTTAGTAGCAAAACATTATGTTACCCATGCAGTAGCATATCACCATGAGAAAACATCAGATGCAAGTAGTACAGCATTAGAAGAGTTAGAGAACACTGTAAAAATATGCGGTGGT
>JAJIYL010000066.1 GCA_020881195.1 Rickettsia endosymbiont of Pseudomimeciton antennatum
ATACCAATTGTGGTAACTTCCATATGGGCCTCCTTATTGTTGTTTAGGATTCATTTCCTATCCTAGAAGATTAGCATTTGCTTCTCATTCTGTATATAGGGTAGGTCCATACCATTATTTCTAATTACTTTCCTGGATTGCTTCGTCGCCACAAAGTTGCTTCTCGCTAATCGTAGCACGATGGGTGCTTATTCGGTACTAATTCAGGTTAATTCACTATACTATTCAGATTATCTATAATAGGACTAACGTTCAACCGTGTTTTTTGATAGCATTGATTTAGTTCTATGCCGTTCTTCTTCTATTTTTTTTACAAAGTTGCTAATCGTGGGTAAGACTCCTTTGTTCGTTTTGTGATTAATTTGTTTAGCATCTAGTATAATAGGCTTACTATCTACATGCTCCGAAAGACCGTATTGTCCAACATTTTTACCAGTTAATACGTAAGTTATATAATCTACCATATGTTTTACAAAATTGCTAATCCCACCGATAGAATGAGCTTCTAACTGAAACCATGTCTTACCATCTTTTGTTTTGCCAACTAAAAATTCTCTAAATATTTCTCCGGCTTGAATTGATGCATCGGATTCAGCTTTATTATCCCTATGATGAGAAGAAAAACGCTCTTTAACTAGCCCTAAATCTTTTAATCTATCGTATATACTCCCATTGTCTTCAACCATTATATGAGCACCTTGTAGGAAATCACTCGAGTGTGGTAATACAACTTTTTCCATTATATCTATTATTACAGCAGCTTTTTGTAGGCTATCCTTTAGGTTGGTAGATTTTTTAGGTGTTTTGAGTATATTTTGTATAAGAGCTTTTTTAGTTTCCGGCGGGTCTATGGGAAGTGATTCAACACGCTCAACCAAATGATCCTTGAGATTCTCTACCTTTAATGTTGAAGAATCAGTAGTAATATCTTTCACTTTTTTAGTCCTACTTGAGAGTCTTATACCTTATAAATCCAAAGAATCAACTTTTGCCACTTAATAATATTTGGTTTTGTAACTTAAATAGATCAGAGGCAGCACACCTCGCCAATTATAGCATAGCATAAAATTGTTCTTCAGAAAAGGGATTTTTTTCAGCTGTACTTTGAATTTCTATTATATTTCCGTTACCTGCAAAAACAAAATTGGCATCTACTTCAGCATTGCTATCCTCTAGATAATCAAGATCAACTATTGGCTGCCCTTTATATATACCACATGAAATGGCAGCTACTTGGCTAATTAAAGGGTTAGTTCTAAGTATCTTCCTAGCAATTAATGATCTAATTGCTAGATGAAGGGCAATATAACTACCAGTAATTGCTGCTGTCCTAGTTCCACCATCGGCATTAATTACATCACAATCAATGATAAATTGTCTTTCTCCCAGGGCTTTTAGATCAATTGCCGTACGCATCGATCTGCCAATTAGCCTTTGAATCTCTTGTGTCCTACCTGATTGTTTCCCTTGTGCCGATTCACGCTTTATACGTTGGTGGGTTGAGCGTGGCAACATACCATATTCAGCACTTATCCAACCTTGATTTTGTCCTCGTAGAAAAGGTGGTAAACTTGTCTCATAGGTTGCCCCACATATTACATGGGTATTGCCGAACTTAATAAGGCACGAACCATCAGCGTTAAGCAGAACTGAAGGTTCAATTGAAATATTGCGTAATTGGTTATTTTTTCTATCAAAAGCTCTCATAGATTATTACTTAATTAAAATTGACTTGAAAATACAGAGCTTTACACTATATGTTAAGAAAGTAGATTTTTGCAAGAAAAAAGGCTGTAAATATGGAAAAACAACAAGAGAACAATAGTAATAATCAGGAAATTGATACTGACGCTGATGTTCAACTACTAAATGAAGTAGAAAACCAGCCTTCCGATACTATAATGTTACAAGATAGCTTGGAAGAGATTGTTAATTTGAAAAGTCAAATTGAGATTTTGCAGGATAAATTGCTAAGGACAATAGCTGAATCTGATAATACTAGGAAACGTCTAGAAAAATCAATTGAAGAGGCAAAAGATTATGCTATTTTTTCTTTTGCTAAAGATTTGCTCAGTGTTAACGATAATCTTTCTAGAGCTTTGGAGCATAAGCCACAAAATATGGAAGGTGATCTAGCAAATATTATTACCGGCGTAGAGATGACTAAAAGTGAGTTGACTAGTATACTACAAAAACACGGTTTAGAGTCAATAGAACCATTATTAGGGGAAAAGTTTGATTACAATATACATCATGCTATTTCACAAATAGTATCAGATGAATATGATCAAGATAGTGTCATAGCAGTTATGCAATCAGGTTATAAGATAAAAGATAGGTTACTTAGACCTGCTATAGTGCAAGTATCGAAGAAAGTGTCATGAAAGTTTTGGGATACTATAGCCACAGCTGTCGAAAGTTAGAAGAGAAAGTGGTTTTAGAGGTCATCATGGCAGTTTAAAAATTACGGAAAAATAACCGTGTCATTGCGAGGAGGCATGAACCGACGAAGCAATCCATATAACAAACTTCATGGATTGCTTCGCTCACATACGTTCGCTCGCAATGACGCCAGAATGTGGATTGCCACGACCTACTTTGCGTGGTCTCGCAATGACGTCTTGGATATCTAAAACTTATTCGGGTTAGCTATACACAACTTAAAATATATGAGTTACGCAACTAAATGTTGCGTTATACTTAAAATTATGTATATTTACTATCAAAGGATTATCATAGTAAGAGATTATAAATGATTATTTGGGGTAGTAATACGAAAGAAATTGGTACTAAAAAGATAAATGGGACATGTACGGTTTGTCACACTGCCAACCTTACTTTGACTGCTTTTCAACGTGTATTCATCTATACTGGATTCCTACTATCCCACTTGAAAAGAATATATACATTGTGTGTGGGTACTGCACTACAACATATCCCGTGGAAGCATACTCAGGAGACTTACATGCTAAAACTATCAACTTTAAAACTCCCTGGTGGACTTTTTTCGGGCTTGGTATAGCTGTAGTTTTAATAACAGCTGCCATTTATTCTAGTGTATCAAGTCATAAGGATAGTCAAGCTTTCAAAATCACCCCTCAAGAAGGAGCATACTTTACATTTGCAATCATTGATGATGCTTACAAAAAGACACCATACTCTTTCGGAAGAATTGAGAAAGTCAAAGATGATGAAATAGTTGTGCGTTTTAGCAAATATGCCTACTCTCAAAAGAATATGGCTATTAAGTCGGTGCAAAATTCTAAAGATAAATCTGAAGATTCTTTAGATTCAGATATTGTTACATTAACAAAAGAAAAATTCAAAGAAATAAACCTTGTATCTCCTGTGTATTAATTCCTCTGTGATATAAGTACTCTACATTTTTTATTCTATCGTGAAAGTGTAATTCGGTATACATGGCAATTTAAAGGAAAAAAGCTGATTTCCAAGAGTCATTGCGAGGAGCCGTGAAACCCGAACGAAGCAATCCATTCCTGACCATTTTTTGGATTGCCGCGTCGCTGCAAAGCGGCTCCGCAATGACGGAGAAACCTTAACTGGTTAGTTATACTTTGTAGTAATTTATAAAAGAAGAGACATCATCTTGAATAAAGCTATTTTTTGGGTTATTGTTGTTAGCACTATTATAATAACTTTGACTCTTATCTCTAATATATTGATGCCATTTTTTATAGCTGGGATAATATCATATATATTACAGCCTATAATTGATAATCTGTCGTTACGATATAAATTATCTAGAACTATAGTGGTTTCAGTAATTTCCTTTTTATTTTTTAGCATTCTTGCTATAATATTGGTGGTGTTGATGCCTATCATATATCAACAAACAACTTTGCTGATTAGTAAAATTCCAGCCTATAAAGATTATTTACAAACTGAATTAATACCTGTTATTACGGCAAAAATTTATTCGATAGATCCAAATATTGCTGATAATATAAAAAATTCTATTAGTAACTTTGTTAATGGTATATTTTTGCTGATCACAGGGCTTGCTAATAATATTTGGCATGTGACGAGGGTAACAATCAATTTACTTGTGTTGATTTTATTAATACCGCTTATATTATTTTATTTTTTACGGGATTGGTTTACAATGTCAGAGAATATAAATCTTTTACTACCTTTGAAAGGTAAAAAGAAAATTCAAGAAATATTATCAGCTATTAATGATTCCTTGTCCGCTTATATAAGGGGGCAGCTAAATGTTTGTTTATTATTATCAGTTTATTACGGAGTCTCGTTATCGGTTCTTGGTGTAGATCTAGGAGTATTGTTAGGGGTTTTGTCTGGTTTTTCAATAATTATACCATTTGTTGGAATATTAATATCTTTTTCTCTTACCATGATTGTTAGTTATTTTGCTTTTGGTATGGTCAATACATTATTTTATATAATCATTATCTATTTGATTGGTACAATAGTTGAAGGATATATTTTATCACCGAAAATTATAGGTGATAAAATTGGTCTACATCCTCTTTGGATAATATTTGCGGTTTTAGCATTGGGTAATATATTTGGTTTCTTGGGTATATTATTTGCTATACCAATTGCCAGCATAGTAAAAGTTTTGTTTTTAGCTGCTATCGATTTTTATAAATCTAGTAAGTTTTATAAGAATTAAAGATTATCTATTAATTATGCAAGACTCCCAACAATATATATTACCCTTACTCGGTAATGATCGATATATTCTAGATAATTTTATTACTTCACCTTCTAATCAAGTCGCGTACAATTCGATCAAAAACTGGTCTATAGCTTGGGGTAGTAAACCTTATGAGTTTACAGTTTTGCTTTATGGTCCACCATCCTCTGGTAAGACATATCTTAGTAAAATATGGCAAAATTTGTCGAATGCATTTTTTATAAAAAAAGATTCAGATATACTTAGTGCAGAGCATATAATGCAGTATAATGCTTTTATTATGGAAGATATAGAATTTTGGCATGAAAGGAAGGTTCTCCATTGTTTTAATTTAATAAGTGAGTATCGTAAATATTTGTTGATGACTACAGGAAGTTTAGCTAATAATTTTGCATTACAGGATTTATCCTCAAGAATCAATTCTGTTTTAAGATTAGAAATAAAACAGCCAGATGATGAATTGATGAGCAAGTTAATCTTTAAGTATTTTTCCGATCAGTCGGTTAAGGTATCTGACTGTGTAATTGAATATTTATTAATTAATTTGCCAAGGCAATTTGCTCAAATGATAAAATTATTAGGGGCAATAACGCATTATGCATTAGTTCATAAGCGGGCTGTTACTATTCCTCTTATAAAACATGTACTTAAATAGGAAAATTGTATAGTTTTGATTATGTGGCAAAAATGTTATAAAAATTAGTTGATTTCTTTTATATTAGCTATTAACCTATAATTTCAATAATTAGTTTTAGGAAAAATTGATGTCTATAGATGTTCTTGTGGTTGATGATGAAGCAGATATTAGAGATTTAGTCTCAGATATTTTAAAAGAGGAGGGATTTACTACCAAGAGTGCTGCGAATAGCATGCAAGCTTTTAAAATACTCCAAGAGAGAACCCCATCAGCAATTATTTTAGATATTTGGCTGCAGGGTAGTGAGCTTGATGGACTTGGGATTTTGGAGATAGTAAAAAAACGTTACCCCCTAATGCCCGTGATAATTATTAGTGGGCATGGTACTATTGAAACGGCAGTAAATGCTATCAAAATGGGTGCCTATGACTATCTAGAAAAACCGTTTAGTCATGATAAGCTAGTGATTTTGTTAAAAAGAGCCTGTGAGACAACTAAGTTAAAGCGTGAAAATCTTGATCTAAAATCAAAGGTTATTGATAAAACTGAGCTTATAGGTAACTCTCACATTACCACCAAACTTAAGTCTGATATTGAAAAAGCTGCTTTAGCTACTAGTAGAGTATTTATTCAAGGTAAAATTGGCAGTGGTAAAGAACTAGCTGCTCGGTTAATTCATAAAAAATCAAAAAGGGCTAATGCACCTTTCATAATTTTTAGTCCAGTATGTATGAATCCTGAGCGTGTTCATCAAGAGTTATTTGAAGGAATAGATAACAATGGCATCAGACGTCCTTCGATATTAGAAGTAGCAAATAATGCCACTTTGTACATAGATGAGATTAGTGGTTTACCAGTTTCGGTACAAGTAAAATTACTTAAATTTTTGCAAGAGCAAATGTTTTATAAGCCAGGAAGTAAACCAATAAGACTAGATATAAGGATTATTGCTGCAACTTCTAAGATTATACAAGAAGAGATAAGTAAAGGGGAAATTTTGGAAGATTTATATAATCGTTTAAATGTTATTTCCCTAAAAATTCCATCTTTATATGAGAGAAAGGATGATATGTCTGTATTAGTAAAGTATTTTGTTAGGCAGCTTTCTAAGTTTTCTGGTTTAAAAGCTCGTGAATTTTCTGATGAGACCATTGCAGCTTTTCAAGTTTATAGTTGGCCAGGTAATATAAGGCAATTACGTAACGTAATAGAGTGGACTTTAATTATGAATCCACTATCTTCAAATAGTAATCAAGTGATAAAACCAACTATGATACCACCAGAAATTCTAGTTAATGGTTCTAGTCCTGCAAAGCAGGAAAATGATATTGATATAATGATTATGCCATTAAGAGAAGCAAGGGAGATTTTTGAAAGGCAATATTTATCTGCTCAGATGCATCGATTTAATAATAATATTTCTAAAACCTCTGCCTTTGTAGGTATGGAACGTTCAGCTTTACATCGTAAATTGAAATTACTCAATTTACATATTCCTACTAATAAATTTAATGATGAGGATTTTCATGACAATTATGAATAAGAAAATTTTACCAACTGTTATAGCTAATAACTATCTTGTAATTGCTAAAGTAATGATGGGGGTAGCCGCTCTTTTTGCTGGGGCACAAATCGTTATTCCTCTCAAGCCAGTAGTAATAAGCATACAAACTGTGGTGATTTGTATTATTGCTGTTACTTATAGCCCACGACTTAGTTTTGCTACGGTTTTATCTTATATTACAATTGGTGTGGTAGGGCTGCCAATATTTGCAGGGCTATCAAGTGGTTTACATATTTTGTTTGGTGCAACAGGTGGTTATCTGATGGGATATTTAATTGCAACTCCTGTGATGAGTATACTTAATAGTAAGATTTCTGAAAGATTTACTGGAACATATTCACGTCATTTGAGTGTATTTTGTGCTTGTCTTATAGGACACCTTATAATTTACTTTTTGGGAGTTAGTTGGTTAGCAACATTTATAGGAGTTAAACAGGCTATTCATAGCGGATTTATAGTATTTATACCGAGTGGCTTAGTAAAGATACTAATATTTTCTTCTTTATATTACTATATAAGAGGCAGAAAGAATACTATTTTATGGTTCAAATAACAAGGTCATTGCCAGGAGGCACTTTAGTGACGACGAAGCAATCCAGGAAAACTTATAATGGCGGTGTAAAATTCTTTATTGCAACTTTGTTTTTAGTTCTTACCGGATGTTCAGATTCTTCAAGAGATGCAGATGGTTTGTTATCTAATAGTCAAAGTCTCATTATTAGAAATTATATAGCAGAGCAGAATAAAAATAAGGTACCAGTAAATATTAAAAATAAATTTGGTGAAAATCTTAGGGGCTTAAAGCTAGTAGGTGTTAAACTGATAAATGAGGATCTTTCTGGTGTTGATTTAAGTTTTTGCGAAATATCACGGGTGGATTTCTCAGGAGCAAATTTTGAGAATGCAATTCTAACAAAATCTATAATTCAGGAAAGTGATCTCTCTAATGCTATATTAAAAAACATATCAGCTTATAGTGCAGATTTTCAAGCATCTATATTTGAAAATGTCCATTTGGAAAATAGTAATTTTATTCAAGCAAATTTTGAGGATACTGATTTTATTAAGGCTAATTTGGAGAATGTTAATTTTGAAAATGCCAACCTTACTAAAGGTGTATTTGATGATAGTATAATCAGCAAATCTAATTTTCAAAAAAGCAATTTAGGAAAGAGTAGTTTTAAAAAAGCAGTTATATCAAACTCTATTTTTTATGGGACAGATTTGCGGCAAATATTAGCTAATTACGTTAATATAACTGATTGTTATTGTGAATCTGTAGATCTAACTGGGGTGGATTCTACTGGAGCGATTATTAGTAATTCAGATTTTACTCATGCTATTATTAATCAGGCTCAATTAAGAAGTATAAAGCTTACTAACTCGTTATTCTCTTTCTCTTCTTTTCAGTCTGCGGATTTTACCAATATAATTATTGAAAGTTGTAATTTTAAAAATACCAATTTTAATAATGTACAATTGCAGCAAGTACAAATTCAAAATAGTGTAATGGATAATGCTCATTTTAATGACTCTAATATAAAGGATTTATCAATAAAAAATTGCAATAGCATCTTGCTTAAGTTAAATAAAATTAATATTGATAATGTTGATATTGAGAATAGTAATCTTACTGGCATATTATTGAATAATAGCTATGTCAAGCACGCAACTGTTATTAATTCTGATTTGACCAATAGTGAATTAATAAACTCTAATTTCTCTGATGCTCAATTTAATAAGGTAAATTTTACTAAAACACTGATACAAAATACTGTTTTAAGTGGGATAAAGTTTATTAATAACTATTTCCATCAGATAGCTATCATAAATTCAGATTTATCAGAAGTCATTTTTGATAGTTCGCCAACCATAAATTCTCAATTAAGTAATGTGAGATACAAAGATGCTGATTTTATTAATTCAGATTTCAATAGAAATATTGTATTAAATAGTCAGGACTTTTATAAGTTTAAGTCAGTAAATACTATATATTCTATAAAAGATTTAGAGCAGGTGAAAGATTTATCAAATATCAATTTACAAGGTTTAAATTTGTCAGGTCTGGTATTTAACCAAACTATTTTCTCAGGTTCTGTTCTTAAAGGAGTTGATTTATCTAATGCTATAATTCAGAATTGTATATTGCAAAATACTGATCTAACTATGGCAAATCTAAGTAATGCAGATTTCAGTAAATCGTCGCTTATTGGTAGCAATTTAGAATCCGCTAAACTTTATAATACAAACTTTAATGATACTGATTTAACAAATGTTAATTTTATCAGAGCTTTTGTTAGTAAAATATCTTTAGTTAATGCAAAGCTGGATGGCACCAAAGGTCTTGATGGTCAGAGTAGTAAAAATATAGAATAACTAAGAGTGGAAACACTATGAAAGCAACCTCAGTACAGGACAAAAAGATTAAAGAGAGGAGAGTAGACAACGCTTGGTCAAAGCATTATACTTATGTTATTCTACTGAATAGAGGGTTTTAAATGTTTATTGTAAATCTTACTTACAAAACAAATCTTGCTGTTGTTGAAAAGTTTCTTGTAAGTCACATAAAATTTTTAGATAATTATTATTCTAAAGGTTATTTTATTACATCAGGTCCTAAAAACCCTAGAACAGGAGGTATTATTCTTGCAAACATCAAAGAAAAGGAGCAAGTTGATAGTATAATAAAAGAAGATCCCTTTTATATTAATAATATTGCTGATTATGAAATAATTGATTTTACTCCTACAAAATACCATGAAAAATTCGTGTATTTTACCTCAGTACATGACAAAAAAATTACATAGAAGGGAAAAAAATAAATAACACTTGATCAAAGTTTTACACTTATGAAAGCAACATTATATATTTTAAGTGCATTTGGATTTGGGGCAATAAAAGCCAGTATAGTAAAATCCCTTAACAACAATGTTCCTATTTCTTTAGTGGTGTTTTCACAATTTTTTCTTTGTATTATCTATTTGTTACCAAAAGTTATAAAGTCTCATGGTAGATTAATAGTGTCACCACATTATTACGCATTAATTAGCAGGGGATTATTAGGCATAGGATATTGGTATTGCATGTTTTCGTCAGTAAATTACTTGTCTCTTTTCAATGTCAGTGTACTTACAAGTCTTTCTCCATTTTGGGTACTACTAATAACGGGCATTTTTATTGATAAATCTATCAACAGAGAGCTATTTGTCTTAGCAATAATTGGCTTTATTGGGTGCTTATTAATATTAAAACCGTCAAGAGAAATTATAAATTTGGGAGCAATTCTTGGATTATTTAGTGGAATATTTATGGCACTAACTCTCATATCAATAAAAAATTTACTAAAAACAGAAAATTCAGATAGAATACTAGTATATTATTTTGGGGTAGCTTCTCTTAGTACGTTACCTTTTTTAATGAATTTTACTATAACACAAGTATCTTTAAATGACTGGGGCTTGTTATCAATCAATGCTCTGTTGATGCTTTTACACCAAATATTATTAAATAAAGGATTAGAAATTGGTTTAGCTACTGAAATGAGTATTTTAGCTTATAGCAATGTTTTGTTTTCTTTAATTTTAAGTGTAGTTATTTGGCAAGAAATACCAGATATTTTCTCAATTGTTGGAGCAATAATAATAATCTCAAGTGGAATATATATAGCCAAGAGACAAAAAACATGACCAGAAATCAGAACAAAGTTTTGGGAATATATTTAAAATATAAATTATCTCCACTAATCTTAATTTAATAGGGCATGACATGTGACGTTCTAAAAATTTATTCCCGGGTTTTAAATCTCTTATTGTTTATTTTTATAAGTTTGTTCAAATAATATTTGCTTTTCGTTATTGATCACCTGTTCTATTTTTTCAGTAAGCTGTCGAACATCAGATTGCTCTATTTCCTCTACAGGGATAACATCAATAATCTTTACTTGGATTACACCTGGTTTCTCAATCCAAAAACCCTTTGGCCAGTATACCCCTGCGTTGTGAGCCATCATCACTATCGGTACTTTTGCCAATGAGGCTAATTTCACTGCACTAGGTTTAAATTTAGCATTTTGTTCTGGTTTAAATCTAGTAGATTCAGGAAAGATAACCAACCATAAACCACTTTTTATCTTTTCCTGCCCTTCTCTTAAAATTTGACCAACCGAGATATTGGCATTACGGTCTACGGCAATTGGCTTAACCATTTCCAATCCCCAACCGAATAACGGGATATTAAATAACTCTTTTTTTAATACCCAAGAATGTTCAGGTATAATTAATTGTACAAATATTTGCTCCCAGCATGATTGATGATTAGACAATACTATAGAAGGTGATGCAGGCAATTTGTCTAGACCAAAAACTTGGTATTTTAAACCACAAAAGATTCTAGCCAGCCAAATAAATACATAGGAAAAAATAAACCCTATCCTGTATCTTATATAATAGTTGATATTGAAAAATGTTACAGGTATGTAACATATAAGGAAAAATGTAATGGTAAATATAGCAAGTAGTGCATAAAATGTTAATACTCTTAAACGCCAAAACATATATGGTTAACTCATTTGTTAATAATGAATGGATATAATAGCATAATATTACTGCTATCCATAGATATAATTGTCATTAGACCTCTTTCGAAACTCTACTTCTGCTGGTAATTTGGACAATGATGCGGTACTCGAATCCTCACGTACATTAGAGTACACTGTGGTTCGAGGTGAAGCGTCTCCTTCAAATCCTTGTGCATAAGCAAGTTTCGAAAGAGGTCTATTGCTAAAATGCTCCCTTCTACTAAAGAAAATTCCCCTTTAGTGGAGATTTTAGATCAAATTTTAAACTATTATTTCTTAATTATTTAATCAATAATTATATGTATAATTAGGGTACTATCTAACCTTAGAGGTTATATCTTAGGGGATGTTAGCAAAAGTCGTTGAAAACGGAAATGGCGGGGTGTAGTGAACAATTTCCGAACCCAGTCGAACACTAAATTGCTCGTAATTCAAACGCTTACGCTCTATTACTAGAGCTTCGTTACATCATATTGTAACTCCATATTTTTTCCAGAAAATGCCATAGAAATTTTGATAATATTTTTAACATGTTGATATTCTTTTATTTTAGTATCATATTTCTTATCTATAATTTGTTGTAAGCCAAATTTAGCTATTTTATCCAATTCTTCTGATGATTTAGCGATTTTATATTCAACAACAATTGCCTGATTCCCCCGCCCAACTATAGAGGTTAATATACGATCACACCTACTATTTGACTCTATATTATACCTAGTAGTAAGAGGGGCTAATAACCCGCCTACTAGATTATGGTAATCTTTTTCCTCAGTTAAGTCATGATAGCTAGTTGATCTGAGCAGATATGATTGCAGTTTTTCGCCAAATTTGTCAATTTGTTGATTGGTTAATAAATCAATGAAATTATCATATTCATTCATTTTAATACTTAACTTTTTAGTAAACCATTGAATCACCCGCTCTACATAAATATTACGTACTTCCCGATTTGGTATGCTTAAACTATATCTAGGATCTTCTTTATTATCATTAGCTAATAGCGGGCTAAGATAGCCAGCAAATAATAACA
>JAJIYL010000067.1 GCA_020881195.1 Rickettsia endosymbiont of Pseudomimeciton antennatum
AATTCCATCAGGGCTATAGGGTAAATTTAAAGTGATTTATTAACTATAAGCCGGATACATGACTGCATTCGATTTTTTTGCTGTTATATATTATTTTTTTCTTGCATTATCGGGTAGGTCCATACATGGATTGCTTCGTCGCTACTAAAGTAGCTCTGAGCCATGACGTTGGTTATTTTTCCGCAACTTTACAGAAATAATGAAAACACCTATTAGTGGAGCATAAAAATCTGTTATATTTATAGATATAACTGAATTTGCCATAATTTGTTTATATCGAACTTAGGTTGGTTTAGTATAATGCGAGTTAATTTAAGGAGATATTATGAAATCACATAGTTTTACATCTGATGATGCTAAACGAAGTTCGGATAAAAACTTACAGTATATAGCAGAATGTTTTGATCCTAACTATGACAAAGATTATAACGATAAGGATAAAGTACAATATAGATTTGACATTGATATACAACGTAATGGGATATTTTATATTGAGACTCCAAACGGAGGGTCAGTAGACCTAGTAGCTCAATGTAAGTTAGGTAAAGGTGATGAGTATGAAGTAACCTATCAAGACATGTATGAGACATTAACCAATAATTATAAATTGTCAGAACAACAAACAGAATATATTTTAGCAGCAAATTATCAAGTTGGTATAGCTGGCGGTATGGCTGGATTAATGCGAGTGAAATCAGAAACATACGATGATTTCTGGAAGATTGATGAGACGATGAATGTTTGGGAGAACGAGTGGATAAGAGATAACGTTGTGTCGAAGATTATCATAGATCAAAACAATAATGTATCATTTGTTGGTGGACGGAAAGTCATGTTTGATTGTAGAAAGCAAGTTTTTTCTTCAACTCCAGACCTTAAAGAGATGCTGGGGACAAAATTTAATAGCCAAGATTTTGTGGCGGTAAATATTACAGCCACGTTAGGAACAGCAGGAGAAGTTAAACCGACACAGCAAGTAATAATCGATGTAGCTGGTACTGGAGAGGTTGCTAGTAAATTTATTGGTAAGTTAAAAACAGTTGAAACAAAGTGTCCTGCCAAAGAACCTGCATCAATTATTGAGAGTAATAGTATTTTTTCAAAGCAGTTATTAGCTGATCCTCTTACTGATGAAGAATATAAAAAAGTTGTAACAGAAAAAGTTTCAAAAATTATATCTTCTGATAAAGATGAAGATCAAATTAAAGACATAACAACATTAAAAAAATTAGATGGTGTTAAAGAGGCTTTAGCTGACTTGTTAGTTGAGCAAATTGACCAATCAATCGCACTTCAAAAAGATAAAAAAACAGATAAATTAAGTGCAGAGTCAATTAATAATATTGCTAAAAAAACTGCTGGACAGTTGAGTAAGTTTATAGAACAACCAGACAAATATGCAGTAACGAAATTTACTAAGCAATTAGTAGAAGAACGAGCAGATTCATCGAAGGTGACAGTTCCTAGGAAAAATTTTATTGAAAAAATTTGTGAATATTTAAAAGATAAATGGCACGGATATTCTGCTGAGAAAAGCAAACCACCACTTGAACAATTGCATGATAAAGCAAAAATTATAGGACAGGAAGCAAAATCACATATGTCATCTAAAATGGCAATATCACAACCTCCAAATAACAAAAAGGAGGGAGTTAGAACAATTTAGGAAGGTAATAAAAGTTAATTAATATTTTTCCTACTACTACTTGCAATCGGTAAAGCCTATATATATAATAATCATATGATCTTTCCAAATATCAATCCTGTTATTTTTTCTATTGGACCATTTACTGTTTATTGGTACTCCATGGCTTATGTTGGGGGTGTACTATTTGGGTGGTTCTACGCCTATAAAATTATAAAAAAATTTAAACTTAGTGTTACCACGGAAATTTTCGAAAATTTTATTACTTGGGTTACTTTGGGCATCGTAATAGGTGCTAGATTAGGTCACGTGTTACTATATGATCCTATTAAATATTTTTTTAACCCTATTGCCATTTTCAAGACCTATGAAGGCGGTATGTCCTTTCATGGTGGTATTATTGGTATAGCCCTATCGTGCTATTTTTTCTGCCGCAAATATAAAATTAAATTCTTTTGTTTAGGTGATATAGTAGCTACAGTTGGTCCTATCGGTTTATTTTTAGGTAGAATAGCCAATTTTGTTAATGGGGAATTATATGGTAGAGTGACTAAAATGCCCTGGGGAATGATTTTTCCAAATAGTGATCTACAACTAAGGCACCCCAGCCAACTCTATGAGGCATTTTTTGAAGGAATTATATTATTCTTAATTCTAGCTTACACTACTTTTAAATATAAAAGTATAAATATCTATAGTTTGAATTCTGCTATATTTCTAATATTTTATTCGGTGTTTCGAATTATTATAGAAATGTTTCGTGAGCCAGAAGATTGCTATGCAAGTCTTATTTTTAATAATGTAACTATAGGACAATTTTTATCACTACCTATGCTAATATTTGGGGTTTATTTAATAATACGAATTAAATGCCAATCGACTCCAAAATAAGAAAACTTATTGAACAAAATGGTAGTGTTAAGCTTGATGAAATGATGCTCCAAGTAACGTCTGTAACCCCTTTTTCCTATTATCAAAAACAAGATAAGTTAGGTTACTTAGGAGATTTTACAACAGCTCCAGAAATTTCTCAGCTTTTTGGTGAAATGATAGCTTTATGGGCTATTGACCAATGGTATAAAATGGGTTGTCCTCAGAAAACTAATTTAGTTGAGCTAGGTCCAGGGCAGGGGGTATTAATGCGGGATTTGCTCAATGTTGCTAAATTAGTTCCAGAATTCTACCAATCTCTCTCAATAGAATTAATTGATATTAATCCTCATTTTATCAAGAAACAAAAAATAAACCTAAAGTTGACGGGTTTACCTATCAAACACCATACAGCAATACAATATATATCTAAAATTCCTTCTATTATAATAGCTAACGAATTTTTTGATGCTATGCCAATTAAGCAATATATTAAAACCAAAGAGCTTTGGTACGAGTTAACAGTTATTATTGACCCAGCTGATGGTAAAATTAAATTTGATAAGATAGAAGTTAATAAGGACTTGCAGCGTTATCTACTGCAAGAACACTCAAACGCACGTGATGGAGCAGTAATAGAAGAATCACCTAAATCATTAGAAATCATAAAATTTATTAGCAAGCATATAATGAAATTTGGTGGGGCGAGCTTAGTTATCGATTACGGTTATGATATAGATCCAACAAAAAGGACACGTAACCAATACAACCCTACTTTACAAGCGATAAAAAATCATAAATATTACCCACTGCTTGAAACTTTAGGGGAAGCCGATTTATCAGCCCATGTTGACTTTTATGCCTTAAAAACAGTAGGCAGAAATATAGGAGTAAATGTGTATGGATCAATAACTCAACGTGATTTTTTAATTAATAATGGTATATTATTACGAAGTGAGCTTTTACAAAGAAAATTATCTGCTATAGAGGCAAATATCATAGCAAAACAAGTTGATAGACTAATTGCTCCCAATAAAATGGGGCTATTGTTTAAAGTATTGAGCTTTGTTGGCAAAATTTGCTATAGCTAATCGGATTGGCTATACTTCCGTCTATTAGCGAGACCACGTAATGGTCGTGGCAATCCATTATTCTTGGATTGCTTCGTCGACCTTATGGTTTCCTCGCAATGACACAGCCAGGTCTAGTTATGCCAGTTCATCTAAGCTAAATCATCATCCTCCAAATCACTAGAACTACCAGTTGTTGGTACTTGAGGAACATCTTCAATTTGTAAGTGGCACTTATGCAATAAAGTTACTTCTAATTCTTTCTTGCTAGCTTTATCTTCTTCAGTAAGCTTTGCAACAGCATCATTCAAGGAGCTTTTGAGGGATGGAGTATATAATAATTGTCTAAAATCAGCAACAATCTTCTCAAAAGTACCCTGCATTTCTTTGAACATATTTTCAAGATTTTCAGGAGTTAGGTTTTGTAACTTATTTAGGCAAAATGTCATAGACCCTGTCCATGCAGGGAATAAGTTCTGAGAATTTGGATCGTATGGCAATTGCAAGATATTAGCTTTCAGCGTGTCAAAGGTTGCGATGAACTTGTCTATATCAGGTTTAGTGTGTTGTTTTAGATAGTCATATGAGTTCTGTTCTCGTTCTTCACTGGAGAAGGAATAATAGTATTTGATGAGCAGATGAATATTACAAAAATACTTAGCCAATTCTAAAGTGCTTAATTTTTTGATTTCTTCTACTGACTTTCTCTCAAGTTTTGCTCGGGAGTTTTCTAAAGATGCTAAAAATTCTTCATATATTTTGCTTGTAGAAGTAGCGTTATCTTCTTGGTTTTTAGACATAGTTACTCTCCATTTTAAAATTTATAATATTAATATTAATTCAATTTTATAGTAGTGATAAGTAAAGTTTAGTTAGCAATTTTGTCACTGTCAATGGGATTTTTTTGTTGATATAATACTTGACTAAATTAGTAGGATATTATAAGATGGTGATATAATTTGGTGGAGTTGTTTGTATGCAATTAACTACAAAAGGGCGATATGCAGTGATGGCAATCTTAGAAATCGCCTCACAAATGTCGGATATGCCTGTTACCTTGGCTGAAATTTCAGCAAAACAACATATACCAGTTAATTATTTGGAGCAAATTTTTGCAAAACTTAAGAAAGCTAACATAGTTAGGTCAATGAAAGGTCCAAAAGGCGGTTACGTCATTAATGAGAAATTAGATAATATCAAGATTACTAATATTATTGATGCGGTAGATGAGAATATTGAAATGACCAGATGTTTAGGGAAATCTGGAAGTAGTTGTGTACCTAATAAAGTGCAATGTAACGCCCATCATTTATGGTTGGGTTTAAGTCGGCATATAAGGAACTATTTTGATACTATTTCTATAGCTGATATGCTTTAGGTATAAAACAAATAGTGGATTGCCACGCTCACATACGTTCGCTCGCAATGACGTATGTACACCTATAATTGTCATTGCGAGACCATGTAATGGTCGAAGCAATCCATTTCCAATCATTTTCTGGATTGCTTCGTCGCTACTAAAGTAGTTCCTCGCAGTGACGTTGTGATGAATAACTAATATAAAAAATTTTTTTCAACTTTTATATTAGTGAGCTGATAAATTATGTTATATTTAGATCATAATGCTACTACTAACATCCATCCTAAGGTTAAGGAGCTGATGGAGAGTTTGATGGAAGAGACATATTATAATCCGTCTTCTATTCACATAAAGGGGCGTTATGCTCGGAGTTTAGTAGAGATAGCAAGGCAACAGGTTGCAAAATCTGTTGGTGTTGATATAAATTCTAGAGAGTATCAGGTAATTTTTACTTCCTCTGGTACAGAGAGTAATAATTTACTGATGAATAGTTATTATGATGGAGAAATTTTTGTTTCTAGTATAGAGCATTTATCGATCTTTGATCACACTAAATATCGAGATAATATTAAAATTATCCGCGTTGATAGTGATGGCATTGTTGATATTGACCATTTAGAACAATTATTATTGGCAAGTAATGCTAGTAAAAAGCTAGTTTCCGTGATGCTGGCTAATAATGAAAGCGGTGTTGTGCAAAATATACAACAGCTAGTTAAAATTGCCAAAAAATATGAGGCGGTATTTCATAGTGATTGCGTGCAAGCAGCTGGCAAAATACCGGTTGATATTAAAGAATTAGCTGTTGATTTTGCTACTATATCGGCTCATAAGTTAGGTGGAATACAGGGGAGTAGTGCTTTGATTGTTAAGGCAGGACATACGCTTAAAGCGATGATGATTGGTGGAGGGCAAGAAAGAAATATCCGCTCAGGTACAGAAAATGTACTAGCAATTGCGTCATTTGGACTAGCTATATCAATAGCTACTGCAGAGGTGGAAGATAGATATAAAAAAATGAAAAAATTACAAACATATTTGGAGAAAAATTTGCTCAACTATAAAAATGTTAAAGTAGTGTCAAAAAGTGTTGCAAGACTACCTAATACCACCTTGATGATTGTACCCAAAACTGATGCACAAACCAAATTGATAGCTTTTGATTTACGGGGTATAGCGGTTAGCTCCGGTTCTGCCTGTTCATCAGGAAAAGTTGGTAGGTCACATGTGTTATCTTCCATGGGTTTTAGTGAGGATGATGCTAGGTCTTCGATTAGAATCAGCTTCAATTATCAGCAAACGATTGAAGATGTTGTGACATTTATTAAAGCGTTTGAAGAAGTGTACTCAAATGGATAAATTAGAAAAATTAAGACAGAAAGTAAAATTAAGTGGTAAATCACTGCCAATTTATATGGATTATCAATCGACAACTCCTATGGATCCAAGGGTTCTGGAATGTATGCTGCCATATTTTACCACTAAATTTGGTAATCCGCACTCTAGGAGTCATTCTTTTGGTTGGGAAGCTGAAAAAGCTGTAGAGATGTCAAGAGAGAAAGTGGCAAGGCTTATTGGTGCTGACCCTAAAGAAATTATTTTTACTTCCGGTGCTACAGAGTCTAATAATTTAGCGATAAAAGGTATTGCTAAATTCTATGGTAGTAAAAAAAATCACATAGTGACGGTGATCAGTGAACATAAATGCGTTTTAGATGCTTGTCGGCATTTAGAAAATGAAGGATTTAAGGTAACATATTTGCCGATTCAACCAAGTGGTTTGATTGATTTACAGCAATTAAGAAGTGCCATAACCGACCAAACTATGTTGGTATCAGTGATGGCGGTAAATAATGAAATCGGTGTTATCCAACCAATTGAAGAAATTGGCAAAATTTGTCGGGAATTAGGAGTATTTTTTCATTCAGATATTGCTCAAGGATATGGTAAAATTCCCATAGATGTTAATGATTGCAACATTGATCTGGCAAGTATTTCCGGGCATAAAATTTATGGTCCCAAAGGTATTGGTGCTTTATATGTAAGGAAAAAACCTAGGGTACGATTAGTGCCGATTTTAAATGGTGGTGGGCAGGAAAGAGGTATGCGTTCTGGAACTCTCCCAACTCCTTTAATTGTTGGACTTGGGGCAGCAGCTGAATTAGCTCTATCTGAAATATCAAAAGATGCTAAGCGGGTAGAAGAACTTTTTGATAGATTTTATAATAATATTACTAAACACATTGCTGATGTTTATTTAAACGGTGATATGAATAAGAGATATAAGGGAAATTTGAATTTAAGCTTTGCTTATGTGGAAGGTGAGTCGATGATACTGGCTATTAAGGATTTAGCCGTTTCATCCGGCTCAGCTTGTACCTCATCTTCACTAGAGCCATCATATGTGTTAAGAGCTATGGGGGTGGATGAAGAAATGGCACATACATCGATTAGGTTTGGTATTGGTAGATTTACCACTAAAGAAGAAATAGATTATGCTGTAGAGTTAATAAAGTCAAAAATTAACAAGTTAAGAGAGCTAAGCCCTCTTTGGGAGATGGTTCAAGAAGGGGTTAACTTAAAGCAAATCAAGTGGGCGGTACACTGAACTAACACGTCTATTAGTGAGAAGGTGTATGTACTTCAAACGTCATTGCGAGACCACGTAGTGGTCGTGGCAATCCAAATCTAATCATTCATGGATTGCTTCGTCGCCGCTCCTCGCTAATAGGCGGTGTGTAGAATAATTATTAATATAGGAAATAACATGGGCTATAGTTTAAAAGTACTGGATCATTACGAAAATCCGCGTAACGTAGGATCATTAGACAAAAATGATGCATATGTTGGGACAGGTCTCGTAGGAGCTCCTGCCTGTGGTGATGTAATGAAGCTACAAATTAAAGTTAGTGAAGATGGAATTATTACAGATGCAAAATTTAAAACATTTGGTTGTGGTTCTGCTATTGCTTCAAGTTCTTTAGTAACTGAATGGGTTAAGGGCAAATCTCTTGATGAGGCTGGTAGTATAAAAAATACTGAAATAGCCAAGGAATTATCTTTGCCGCCAGTAAAACTCCATTGTTCTTTATTGGCAGAAGATGCCATAAAAGCGGCAATAGCTGATTATAAAACTAAAAAATCATAGTAACTATTATGAAAAATATTATGTCATTGACTGATGCAGCAGCCCAGCAAATAAAAAGATTGATAGATAAACGTGATAAACCATCTTTTGGTATTAGGATTGGTGTAAAGTCTGGCGGCTGTTCTGGTCTATCTTATTATGTAGAATATGCAGATGTCAAAAATAAGTTTGATGAGGTGGTAGAAGATAAAGGTGTACGAATATTAATTGACCCAAAAGCTCTAATGTATCTTCTAGCAAGTGAAATGGATTATGTAGAAGATAAATTTAAGTCCGGATTTACTTTTAATAATCCAAACGAAAAAGGTAATTGTGGATGTGGGAAATCGTTTAATGTTTAAAGAAGTAGAAAATGGTTGTAAATCTAAAAAACGTCTATTATGACTAAGCTGATTAGCTATACTTCCGTCTATTAGCGAGAAGGCTTAAGCCAAGAAACAATCCAGGAAAATGATCAAAAATGGATTACTTCGTCGCCACTAAAGTGGCTTCTCCCAATGATACTGGTTGTTTTTACCTACGACTTTTAAACTGTCCTGTTGCCGAATCCTGTGAATTGGATTTGCAAATGTTGGATTATTCTAGTATATTTTCAATGATTTTTTATTCACTTTTAAATAGGCGAATATTTTCTAAATTGTTTTTCTAGAGATAATTTTGTGGTATATATATTAATTGCTTTAAGCTTGACTACATTAATCTTAGTGATAGGCGTTGTATCTATGGCTATTGGTGGGAAATTTGACAAAAAATTTAGTTCCAAGTTAATGTCGTTACGGGTTATATTTCAAACATTTGCTGTATGTGTGCTTGCTTTTCTCTATCTTTCAAAATAGTATATTCATCAAAAACTTGTAAGTTAATATCATAATATGCTTGATCTATTTAGCTTTAATGAGAAAAAGCCCCAAATTAATAATTCGTATACAGCGAAAGATATTGAAGTATTAGAAGGGCTTGAACCTGTACGCAAGCGTCCTGGCATGTATATTGGCGGAACGGATGAGAATGCTATGCATCATCTTGTTTCGGAAGTGTTAGATAATGCTATGGATGAAGCTGTAGCTGGCTTTGCTAGTATTATAACCATAAAAATGCATGTAAATAATAGCATCACTATCTTTGATAATGGTAGAGGGATTCCTGTTGATAATCACCCCAAATTTCCTGATAAATCTGCTCTTGAGGTAATTTTAACTCATCTCCATTCGGGTGGTAAATTTTCGAATAATGTATATCAAACAGCAGGTGGCTTACATGGGGTTGGCATTTCTGTTGTCAATGCTTTATCAGAGTATTTAGAGGTTAAGGTATATAAGCAGGGTAAATTATTCAAGCAATCTTATTCTAAAGGACAAAAATTGAATGATTTAACAAGTGAAGATATTGCTAAAAAACTAAGGGGAACATCTATCAATTTTCATCCTGACCCAGAAATCTTTGGAGAAAAATCGTATTTTTCGCCAAAAAGAATATATGAATTAGCTAAATCAAAAGCCTATTTGTATAGGGGGGTAACGATAGAGTGGCAATGTGAAGTTGAAACTAAAAGTGATATACCAACAACAGCTCTAATCCATTTTCCAGATGGTTTGAAAGATTATTTAATTTCAAAAATAAATTTGGAAGATTTAGTTAGTGGAGAGATTTTTTGTGGTAATATTGAGTGGGACCAAGATCACGTAAAAGTGGAGTGGGCAATTGCCTGGCATAAAAATGAAGTCCAGCCTTTCATCCAATCATATTGTAACACTATTCCTACTCCCTTTGGTGGAACCCATGAACAAGGTTTGCGTAGTGCATTACTGCGTGGTATAAAAGTATATGGCGAAATGACCGGTAATAAAAAAACCACTTTAGTTACTATTGAAGATATTCTTGAAACTTCTTCTATTGTTTTTTCTGTATTTATCCAAGAGCCAATATTTCAAGGACAAACAAAAGAAAAATTGGTTTCACCTGGAGTTAATAAAATAGTAGAGAATATTATTAAAGACCATTTTGATCATTGGCTGAGCAGTAATAAACTAGCAGCTAACCAACTGCTTGAGCATATAATAAATATTGCTGAATACCGAATAAATAAGCGTAACGAAAAAAATATTTCACGTAAAACTGCTACACAAAAATTGCGACTACCAGGTAAATTAGCAGATTGTACAAGAACGTCTCCTAATGGGACGGAATTATTTTTGGTTGAGGGAGATTCCGCTGGAGGATCAGCTAAGCAGGCAAGAGATCGAGAAACACAAGCTATCTTACCTCTTCGAGGCAAAATCCTGAATGTTGCCAATGCAACTTTCGAGAAGATTACTAACAATCAAGAAATTCAAGACCTAGAGGTGGCACTAGCATGTGGTAGCCTTAAAAATTACCGGGGAGAGAATTTACGTTATGAAAAAATAATAATTATGACAGATGCTGACGTTGACGGAGCTCACATCGCCTCACTGTTAATGACGTTCTTTTATCTACGTATGCCGAAGTTAATATCTTCAGGGCATTTATATATTGCCAAACCACCGCTTTATAGACTAACACAATCCAATAAAACTTATTATGCAGTAAATGAGCAACAAAAAACTGATTTAACTGCTAAATTATTAAAAAATAGTAAGGCTAAAATAGATATTGGTCGATTTAAGGGGTTAGGTGAAATGATGCCAGCTCAGTTAAAAGAAACAACAATGAATCCAAAAAATAGGTCCCTTTTAAAAGTTACTATAGATGATTTTGATAATATTGCTAAGATAGTAGACGATCTTATGGGCAAGAAACCAGAAAAACGCTTTCAGTTCATTTATAATCAAGCTTTAATTAAGATGGATACAATTATAAACAATCTCGATATTTAGGAGTACTATGTTATTACGTTTAATTACAATATTATTATCAAGTTTTATAGTTTGTTCTAATATGGCATTTGCTGAAGAAGTAAAGAAAAAGAACGAACTATCAGATACAGCTTATCTCAAACAATTTCACGAGGTCTTTGAACGTATTAATAAAGACTATGTCCAAGAACCTGAAAAACAAAAAATGACGGATGCGGCTATAGAAGGCATGTTAACTTCTCTAGATCCTCATTCTAGCTATTTTACTGATGATGATCTAAAAGATTTTCTTAATGATACTAAAGGAGAATTTGGTGGCATTGGTGTGGAAGTGCAGTATGACAATGGTGCGATCAAAGTCGTTTCCCCTATTGATGATCTACCAGCTTATAAGGCAGGTATAAAAGCAGGAGACTATATAGTAGGAGTTAATGATGAGCTTGTAACAACTTTAGGTTTTCCTAAATCTGTCAAAGAGATGCGTGGAGAACCAGGGTCAAAGGTAAAATTACTGGTTATTACAGAGGATGAATCTAAAGCAAAAGAGATTGAACTTACTAGAGAAATAGTTACCATCCATCCAGTAAAATCTCATTTAGAAAAAAATAATATAGCCTATGTTAGAATAGTGGCTTTTAATGAACATACTATCGAGGAACTAAAAAAAGCTATAAAAACTCTAAATAACTCAACTAAAGATGGTATAAAAGGTTTTATATTAGATTTGCGAAGTAATCCTGGTGGATTACTAGATCAAGCTGTAGCAGTCAGTGAATATTTTATTGATTCTGGGGTAATACTTACTACTAAGGGTCGGACTAAAAACAGTAATGCAACATTTTCTAGCAAAAAATCTGCAGAAAAAGCTCCTACTGTACCAATTATTGCTCTTATTAATTCTGGATCTGCTTCAGCTGCTGAAATTGTAGCGGGTAGCTTGCAAGACCATAAAAGAGCAATAATACTTGGTACCAAATCTTTTGGTAAAGGATCTGTGCAAAGTTTTGCCTTGATCAGTCCTAGAGCAGCTATTAAACTTACTACCGCTAAGTATTATACTCCTAGTGGTCGTTCAATCCAAGCAGAAGGTATCGAACCTGATATAATTGTTGAAAATATAAAAGTTGATTACCCTGAGAAAAAAATAATGGAAGGAAGATTTGAATCTTCACTCAGAAACTACCTAAAAAACGATAATAAAAAAACAGACTCTACAGATAAAGAGGCTACTAAGAAAACAGATGATATTACAAAAGATAAAGATAAGACAAAAAAAACTGAATCGAAGAATACATTAGAACAACTATCTGATCTTTATAAAAAAGATTATCAATTTGCTAGAGCTTATGATTTGATTATGGGCTTAATTTTAACTAATAAAAGTGAATTGAAGAAATAATATAGCTATGCACTCCAAATGTCATTGCGAGGAGGCGTGAACCGACGAAGCGATCCAGAAAAAAATACAATTTAAGTAATTTGGATTGCTTCGTCGCTGCTAAAGTGGCTTCTCGCTAATAGACAGTGTATTTGTATTGCGAAGTGGCTCCTCGCAAAGACATTGTTATTCGTGTAAATTGTTTTGGTATTTATGAACAAATGGATCTATTATTTTGGTACTAAAGGTGGGGACGGTAATGCCCAAATGAAAGACGTGCTTGGCAGTAAAGGGGCTGGTCTTGCCGAGATGTCTAACTTAAATTTATCTATTCCTGATGGTTTTACTATTACTACAGAACTTTGTAATTATTTTTATAAAAATAATTACAGTTTGCCTGAGAATTTTAATAATGATTTAGTGATAGCTATTAAAAATTTGGAGAACTCTACTGGCAAGATTTTTGGTGACCATAGGAATCCGCTATTATTATCCGTTCGCTCAGGCTCAAGAGCTTCTATGCCTGGTATGATGGATACTATACTTAATCTTGGGTATAATGATCAAGTTTGCGATGCACTATCAAATATTACTGGAAATGAGATTTTTGCTCTTGACAGCTATCGACGATTCTTAGAAATGTACGGATCAATGGTATTATCAATTTCAAATGGTGTATTTAAAAATGCATTTGAGATGCATAAGGTTAAATGTAATCTTTATCAAGAACAAGAAATTACAGGAGATTTCTTAAGAATAATAGTTGAAGAGTTTAAAAAGATAATTTTTAATAATTGTGATGAATCATTTTCTGACCCATATAGACAATTAGAACAATCAATAAAAGCCGTTTTAAAATCTTGGGCAGGTGATAGAGCAGTAACTTATAGAAAGTTGCATAATATACCCGATGATTGGGGTACAGCAATTAATGTCCAGTCAATGGTTTTTGGTAATCAAGGGAGTAATTCTGCTACAGGTGTAGTATTCTCGCGTTGTCCTGCAACCGGTGAAAATAAGCTTTTTGGCGAATATCTAGTAAATGCCCAAGGTGAGGATGTTGTGTCAGGGACAAGAACCCCAAGCCCTATTATGTCAAACAACCATGATGCAGATTGTTCAATGCAAATAGTTATGCCACAAATATTTGCTCAATTACAAGGGATTTGTAAGAAATTAGAGCTACATTACTTAGACGTGCAAGATATTGAATTCACCGTACAAAACGGTGTTTTGTATATTTTACAAACACGCACTGCTAAAAGAACAGCTTTAGCCAGTATTAAAATTGCCACGGATATGGTACAAGAAGGGCTGATTTCTAAACAACAAGCAATAATGCGTATAGATCCGGAATCACTAACTCAGCTTTTGCATACGGCTATTGATTATAGCAACACTCTAAACCATATTGCCAAGGGACTACCAGCATCTCCAGGGGCTGCTACCGGTATAGTAGTTTTCTCTCCTTATGATGCCGAAAAAATGTCGCATCACCATAAAGTAATTTTGGTACGTCATGATACTAGCCCTGAAGATATAAGTGGTATGTATGTTTCAGCTGGTATTCTGACAGCCAGAGGTGGAATGACCTCACATGCTGCGGTAGTTGCTAGAGGGCTAGGAAAACCCTGTGTTTGTGGGGCAAATGATGTGGTAATAGATGAAAAAAAACAGATATTTAAAATAGGTAACACTATCGTTAACTATGGTGACTTAATAACTATAGATGGTGGAACGGGAAAAATCTTCTTAGGGGAAGTGCCATTGACTCAGCCTAATTTTACTAAGGAATTTCAAATAATTCTAGATTGGGCAGATGAATTTGCTACCTTGCAAGTTAGAGCCAATGCAGAAACTATTCTAGATACAGGTGTTTCTATAAAATTTGGGGCAAGTGGCATAGGGTTATGTAGAACAGAACATATGTTTTTTGATCATGATAAAATACCATTAGTACGAGAAATGATTATTGCTCCTGATATAGAGAGAAGGAAACATGCGATAAATAAATTATTGCCCTTACAAATTCAAGATTTTAAAGCATTATTTAAAATTATACAGGGTAAAGCCATAAATATCAGGTTGCTTGATCCGCCACTACATGAATTTTTGCCAACAACAGAAGATGATAAAAGAAACTTAGCAAATGTGATGAATCTACCGTTAGCTGTTGTGGAACAACGTTTGCACGCACTATATGAAGTAAATCCTATGCTTGGACATAGAGGATGTCGCCTCGGTATTTCTTATCCTGAGATTTACCAAATGCAAATAACGGCAATTCTTACCGCTATCAGAGAATTACAAGTTGAAGAAAATATAAATACTATTTTGGAATTAATGATTCCTTTAATTAGTGATGTTAATGAACTAAAAATCTTAAAGACACATATACAAGATGTTATTAGTAACATGGAAGATATTAATAAATGTAAGTTTGATTTTACTCTTGGTACTATGATCGAACTACCAAGGGCTGCTTTAAAAGCTGGAGAAATTGCTGAAGAGGTAGATTATTTTAGCTTTGGTACCAATGATTTAACTCAAACAACTTACGGCATTTCTCGAGATGATGTGGCATCATTTTTTCCGGATTATTTGGAAAAGAAAATCTTTGCATTTGATCCTTTTAGTAAATTGGATGAAGAAGGGGTTGGAGAATTAATAGAAATTGCTATAAAACGTGGATTAAAAAACAACCCTACATTAAAATTGGGTGTATGCGGAGAACATGCTGGTAATCCCCACTCTATAGAGTTCTTTCATAAGGTTGGTTTGCATTATGTATCCTGTTCACCATACCGCATTCCTATAGCAAGGATTGCCGCAGCTCAGGCGACAATAAAAGCAGATGGTTATCAATCATGAATATATAGGTTTGGTTTTCTTCTATTTTTGTAATTAGGATAAGATGTCTACAATACTTCCAAAAACATTTTACGAAAGAAATACGCTTATTGTATCACAGGAATTACTTGGAAAGGTTCTGTGTTTTGGTAATATAGAAGCACGAATTATTGAAACAGAAGCTTATGTCGGGGAAGATGATCCTGCTTGCCATGCATCCAAGGGGCTAACAGCTCGTACAAAGCTTATGTATGGTTCTGCTGGTAATGCATATGTATATTTAATTTATGGTATGTATTATTGTTTAAATATAGTAACAGAAAAAGCAGGGTTTCCAGCTGCTGTATTAATTAGAGGAGTGTATCAATATAGACCTTCACAAGTTTTACTTGATGGACCTGGTAAATTATGTCGTACCCTTGGAATTAATAAAACCCAAAATGGTATGGATATGACTAGTAATAAATCCTTTTGTGTTATTGACGTAGGCAATACCCCCAAATTTGTTACTACCCCTAGAATTGGTATTAGCAAAGGTACCGACAAGCTTTGGCGTTATTTAGTGGTATAGCTACTTCGTCTTTTAATCACTTTTATGGATTGCTTCTTGGCTTACGCCTCCTTGCAATGACGTTTAGGAACTTATAACAATATCAAGAACTTATTCGGGAAATCGTTTAATGTTTAAAAAGAGCATATATGCAATTACTAGATTTTGTTAATAAAAAAAACTACATAGATGGAAATTGGCTAGATTGCCAAGAACAGTTATCAGTTTATAATCCTGCGAATGATAAAGTGGTTGGGTCGATACCAAATTTGCCTAATGATTTAATTATTAGTGCTATTGACAGTTCTGTTAGAGCTTTTAAAATTTGGTCACAGACTTCTTTTGAACAAAGAATAACTATATTAAGGAAATGGTATTGTTTAATATTAGAGAATATTGATCAGCTAGCCTATATAATTACCTTAGAACAGGGGAAACTATTAGAAGATGCAAAGCGTGAGATATTATATGGGGCATCTTTTATTGATTGGTTTGCTAGTCACATTCATAATATTCAAAGTAAAATAAAGCCTGGAAAATCGATAAATCACAAAATTATCACCGAATTTGAACCGGTTGGTACGATTTGTTCAATTACTCCATGGAATTTCCCAAATGCCATGGTAACAAGAAAGGTTGCTCCGGCATTAGCTGCTGGTTGTAGCGTTATACTTAAACCATCGGAATTCACGCCTTTTTCTGCATTGGTTTTAGCTAAATTGGCAAATGATGCTGGGATACCGGCTGGAGTACTAAATATTATCACTGGTGATGCCAATAATATTGGACAAATATTTTGTAATGATTTTAGAATTCGTAAATTATCATTTACCGGTTCTACAAGGGTAGGAAAGATATTATATCAGAATTCTAGTACTACTATTAAGCGTTTATCTCTAGAACTTGGCGGTAATGCCCCATTTATTATATTAAGTGATGTTGATTTAGACAAGACTGCCAGTGATCTTATATTAGGAAAGATAAGGAATAGTGGACAATCTTGCACTTCACCCAACAGAATATTTATTGAAGAAGCAATTTATGATGAATTTTTACAAATTCTTACTGCAAAATTTGCTAATCTGAAAGTAGGAGATGGTTTTGACTCTGAGTCAGTTATAGGACCGTTGATTAATAAATCAGCTATAGATAAGATTTTAAAATTGATTGAAGATGCTAAAAATAAAGGTGGAGAAATCTTATGCGGAGGTAAAGCTCATGGTAATTTTTTTGAGCCAACAATTATTAGTAATTGTCAGGATAATATGGAGATTTTTAGAACAGAGATATTTGGTCCCGTTCTTGCCTGTTATAAATTTGGCAGTATACACTCGAATGATTTGAGTATACAAGAAGTTATAAATAGAGCTAATGATACGGAATATGGCTTGCAAGCTTATATATATTGCAAGAATATAGCCATAGCTCAAATAATGGCAACCAAACTTGATTTTGGTATGGTATCAATTAATGATTCGCTACCTGCTAATGCCAAGGCAGCATTTGCTGGGCGAAAAAATTCAGGGTTTGGAGTGGAAGGTTCAGATGAGGGAATATTTGAGTATTTAAATAGTAAATCTGTAAACTTGCATAATTAATTAGTTACCTCCGACAGTCTCTTAGTAAAAACATAATTTTTTATTCTCATAAGAAAATAGTAAAAAAACCGTGAACGCTCACCAAGTTTTTATTGCTTAAAGGTAAGTAAAACTTTATATTTATATAATATTTGTGTTTTAATTTAACTTAAAAAGTATATCCAGACTTATGCATAATATCCTTATCCTTATAGTTTCATTATTGTTAATATCATGTTCAGAAGAAAATGATAAATCTAATAATGAAAACAAGCAACCTGATAATAAGGTCGAGGTGATTCAGGCAGAGGCGGCAAAACAAGAAAATAATGACAACCCTGCTAATGCTAATGATAAATTAGACATAATAGTAGATAATCAGAAAGTAGACCAGCAAGATCCTACGACTTCAACTAATAAGGATGAACCTCTAGAAACGACAAAGAATTCTGTAAAAGATGAATCTGTTGATATAAAAACTGATGTACAGGCTGCTAGCCTACAACATATGCCTTATAAGCCAACGTTCAATGTTAACCAAAATGATATAGTTCTTGGTAATGTTAAGGCAAATGTAGTGGTAGTTGAGTATTATTCTCCAACTTGTCCACATTGTGCTTATTATCATGACACAATTCTACCAAAACTTAAAAAGAAATATATTGACCCTAATAAAATTGCTTACATAATTCGTGAATTTATTGGTAATAAGCAGGATTTAGATGCAGCAATTTTGCAACGATGTCAAAATAATACAGATAGTTTTCTTAAATTCCAAAGTGTAATACTGTCGCAACAAGATAAATGGGGAAGCAGTAATAGATATCGTGAATTGCTAACAAATATAGCTCAAATTGGCGGAGTGTCAGCAGAAACTTATGCTAAATGTCTTAATGATAACCACATTGTTGAAATATTACTTGGCAATACTAACCTTGCCGCTAGTGTCCCAAATTTTGTTGGTACACCTACATTCTTTGTTAATGGTATACAGACCAACGGCTATGATTTACAAACTCTCTCTAAGACAATTGATAAAGCGTTGGAAAACTCTACTACTCACCCTATACCTAAATGATAGGAATGTATACATGTGGAACAAAAAGAATTAGAAGATATCCAAGAAAGAATTAAGAAACTTAAAACAAATAATCCTCGATGTCCTAAGCTTAATCCAGAAAAACAAATTGATGCGTTTGCTATTGCATTAGATTTGGTTTCTAGCATGATGTTGGGGTTAATTGTTGGTTTTATATTAGATAAATTGTTTCATTCTAAACCATTTTGTATTATAATATTCTTATTGATAGGTATGCTTGCAGGTTTTAGAATAATTTGGCAAAAATTAAATATTAAGAAATAATGTCCCATAGTCCTTTAGATCAATTTGCAATAAAAAAACTAGTAGAAATTAACTTATTTGGTTTTGATATTAGTTTTACCAATTCCAGTTTGTATATGGTACTTGCTGGGGTTATAGCTGTGTTGTATTTTTATTTAGCTTTAAAATCAGAAAAAATTATTCCGTCTAGATTACAGCTTAGTGCTGAAATAATTTATGATATAATTACAGTGACGTTAAGTCAAAATGTTGGAGAGAAGGGGCGTAAGTTCATACCCTTCATTTTCACCTTATTTATGTTTATTTTATTATGTAACTTGCTCGGAATGATCCCTTACGGATTCACTGTTACTAGCCATATAGTAGTAACGTTTGCCTTAGCAATTATGATATTTTTTATGGTAACAATTATTGGTTTTATCAATCATGGTCTGGATTTTTTATCAATATTTTTACCTAAAGGTACTCCCCTGTGGTTAGCTCCGTTGATGATCGTAATAGAATTATTTGCATATTTAGCAAGACCCATAAGTTTATCTTTAAGATTAGCAGCTAACATGATGGCAGGACATGTATTATTAAAGGTGATGGCAGGATTTATAGTTTCATTAATGATTTTCCTTAAATTCTTACCAATTCCCCTAATTGTTATCCTTATTGGGTTTGAAATTTTTATAGCAATACTTCAAGCTTATATATTTACAATTCTTGCTTGTGTATATTTGAATGATGCTGTAAATTCACATTAGAAATTTTTATTAGGAGTTTATATAATATGGACATAACGTCTCTAAAATTTATTGGTGTAGGTCTTATGGCTATTGGTATGCTAGGTGCTGCCATTGGTGTAGGTAATATATTCAGTGCATTGCTAACTTCAATCGCTCGTAATCCTTCATCTGCTGAACAATTACAAAAAGTGGCATTAATTGGTGCGGGGCTTACCGAGGCTATGGGTTTATTCTCGTTTGTAATTGCAATTTTGCTAATATTTGTTTAAGATAACTATGCCCCAGTTTGACGTTGTTTTTTATTATTCACAAATCTTTTGGTTGGTAGTTGCTTTCAGCTTCTTATACCTTCTAGTTCATAAGTTCATCGTACCGTTAACTGAAAAAATTCTTAAGAATAGGAAAGATTATATAGATACTAATGTTGCTAGTGCAGAAGATCTTGCAGCAAAAGCTGATAGTCTGCACAAGCAATATGCTAGTAAGCTGGAAGAAACATCAAATATCGTAGAACATATTAAGAAAGAAGCTAAAGATACGATGGAAGCTGCTTTTTTGTCAAAAAAAAAGCAGCTCCATAACGAATTGAAAGTACAAATTGAAAATAATCGTCATGATATAGAAACAATTAATAAATCGTTTTGGCTTGATGAAAATGATGCATGTGTTAATTTAGCAAAATTATTAATTCAAAAAATCACTAATCAACAAGTTAATTTAGAATTACTAAAAGAATCTTATAAAAAGATAAAATAATAGGATAAAATGATACAATTATTTGACGAAAAATTTTGGCTAGCTATCTGTTTCCTAATTTTTGTATATTTAGTCTATAGACCGATAAAAAATATAATTTTAAAATCGTTAGATGACAAAATTATTGCTATCAAAAACCAAGTCTTAGAAGCCCAAAAGCTTAACGAGGATATGACCTTACTATTTGAAGATGCTGTAAAGCAAATACAACAAATTGAGGTTCTAAGAGAAGGAATGCTCAAAGATGGCAAAGAAACTGCCAATAATCTAATTGAACAACAAAACGCAGAAATTGATAAGTTTCTAGAAAGCAAGAAACTCGAGACTATAGATTTAATGAATAGGCAGAAACTAGAGGCTTCTCAAATGCTGCAATCTGATTTTTGTGATAAAATGGTAAAATTGGTAGCTACATATATGCAATCTACAAAAAATAATAGTATGTCAGATAGTGAAATAGCCAAAAATCTCATGGAAAAACAACCATCAGATCTATAGCTAACCTGAATAGGTTCTTGATATTGTTATAAGTTCTTAAATGTCTATTAGCGAGGAGGTTGTATACATTTGTATTAAGAGTCATGGCTCAGAGCCGCTTTGCGGCGACGCAGCAATCCAAAAAATGACCAGGAATGGATTGCTTCGTCAGCTTACGCCTCCTAGCAATGACGTTGAGACTTCATATGGAGTCATAAATAATTAACATCAACAATAATAAAGAGTTGATATGAGAAGCAAACTTAAGCATAGAGAACTAAATGATGCTGAGATAAGTTTTTGCCTAGCTCAATTACGGGATGAAGATTTAATAAGATCTTGGCTTGATAAACCACATGTTAAAAATTACTGGGACAATAGTAGCGATCTACTGGAAAACCTACAGAATTACTTGCAAGGTACGAAAGATATTTTTGATTATTGGCTAGGCTTTTATGATATGCAACCCTATGCATTAATAATGACATCAGACGCAAACGATTCTACACCAGAACATCTGCTGCCTTGGGTTAAACCTAAGGAAATCACTTGGACTATAGACTTTATGATAGGGCAAGAAGATTTTTTAGGATTAGGTTTAAGCTCAATGACCTTAGCAAGATTTATAAACACAATAAAACAAGTTAACACTTGGATAATTGATCCCAGTGAATCAAACCATAAAGCAATTAGTGCCTATAAAAAAGCTGGTTTCAAAATAGTTGATAGTTTTGCTCCATCTACAGGCTACTTTAAGGATGTACCACATTATTTAATGATTCTAAAGAATTATAGATAACCTGAATAGGTTCTTGATATTGTTATAAGTTCCTAAATGTCTATTAGCGAGACCACGTAGTGGTCGTGGCAATCCATTATTTTTGGATTGCTTTGTCAGCTTACGTCTCCTCGCAATGACGTTTTTATGTTGTTGTAATACTTATAGAATAAAAATTGTAGGCTATGCCTTGTTATCGACAGCGATCTATAAATTTATTGTATAATTTATTTAAATGACATATTATATTAAATGCTAAACGATTTAAATAAACATTTAGGTATAGATTGTGGAAAAACTAATAACAAGTATGGATCAACATGGTAGAGTATTAATTCCATCAGAAATAAGAGGAATGCTTAATATACAACCTGGTGATAAAGTTAATATAGAAATTTATAAGGATGAAGTAAAAATAATTAGTGCTAATAAAATAATAGATGAGATGCATGCAATTTTTATAAAAAATCAAACTGATAAAAAAGATTCAGTAGTAGATGATTTTATAAACAAAAAGCATGAAGAATACCAGATAGAAGAATTGAGAAATATAAAAAATGGCTAATAAGGTAGTATTTGATTCTTCTGCTCTTATAATGCTATTTGCAAAAGAATCTGGGTATGAATTTGTAAGACAGAATTTGAAACATGCCATAATCTCAAGTGTAAATATTGCGGAAGTATACAAATATTGTATTGAAGTGCAAAATTTAACAGAAGACGATTGTAGAAACCTAATCAAACTTTCTGGTATTAAAATTATAGATTTCTGTGAAGAACAGGCATTAATAACAGCAAAAATAATTAAAAAAACAAAACAATATGGTTTATCTTTAGGCGATAGGGGTTGTATTGCTTTAGCAATGTTTAAAAATTACCCTATACTTACTTGTGATAAGATATGGCAAAAGGTTGACCTTGATATTGAATTCATAATGGCAAGATAATAGACCTATTTGGAAGAATTAAAAAACAATTATTTTTTCAGAAACTATTAGTGTTGGTATATTTATAGTCTATAATGCTATTATTATGGAGAAAAATATATGCAAGAATTTGATTTAATAGTGATTGGTAGTGGTCCTGCCGGTTATACAGGAGCAATAAGAGCAGCCCAGTTGGGTATGAAGGTTGCCTGTATAGAGAAAAAGGTGACGCTTGGTGGTACTTGCCTAAATGTTGGTTGTATTCCTTCTAAAGTATTACTAAATTTCTCTGAGAAATATCATGAAGTGTTAAACCATTGTGTCGATATTGGCATTATGACCTCAGCCAAACTTGATTTACAGAAAATGATGACTAAAAAAAGTCAGGTAGTATCAGACTTGTGTAAGGGCATAGAAAGTTTGTTTGTAAAAAATAAAATCACTAAATTTACAGGAAGTGCCAAATTTATTTCAGCTAATCTTGTAGAGATTACTAACGGTGAATCAGTTACACAAATATCGGCTAAGAATATTTTAATTGCTACTGGCTCTGATATTATTGAAATGCCCAATATTGTTGTTGATGAGGAATATATAGTTTCATCAACAGGAGCTTTGAGTCTTGCTAAAGTCCCGGAAACTATGGTAGTAATTGGCGGTGGTTATATAGGTTTAGAGCTTGGTTCGGTATGGAATAGGCTTGGTTCTAAAGTAACGGTTATTGAGTATGCTGAAACTATTGTGCCAGCTTTAGATAAAGAGATTATCAGTCAATTTACCAAAATCTTACAAAAGCAATCTATTGAATTGCGATTGAACGCTAAAGTTCTGTCTGCTGAAAAAAAAGCAGGAAAAGTTATTTTAAATATACAACAAACAACTGACCCCTCAGTGCAGCAAATTAGTGCTGATATAGTGCTATTAGCTGTTGGTAGAAAAGCCCATACAACAAATTTAGGTCTAGATAAATTAGCAATTCAAACGGACAAACAAAATAGAATTACGGTTAATGATCATTTCCAAACAATAATTCCTAATATTTATGCTGTTGGTGATGTAATTGCTGGACCTATGCTTGCTCATAAAGCAGAAGAGGAAGCTGTTGCTGCCGTTGAAATTATGGCAGGTTTGGCAGGTCATGTTAATTATAATCTGATTCCAAGTGTCATTTACACTTGGCCAGAGGTGGCAAGTGTTGGTTTAACTGAAGAGCAATTAAAAGAAGCTAAGATTGATTACAAGGTTGGTAAATTTCCATTTTTGGCAAATAGTCGAGCTAAAGCTACAGGTTTTACTGATGGGATAGTAAAAATATTAGCTGATAGCGTAACGGATAAAGTGCTTGGAGCACATATTATAGGACCTTCAGCTGGCACTATGATTGCAGAACTTGTAGCATTTATGGAATTTGGAGCTTCTTCAGAAGATATAGCAAGAACTTGTCATGCTCATCCTACTCTAAGTGAAGGTATAAAGGAAGCAGCTTTGGCTGTAGATAGGAGATCTATTAATTTTTAGGAAGTTATAGGTTGCTTCTTGGCTTAAGCCTCCTCGCTAATAGACGGGGTATTGCAAAGTGCCTTCTTGCAATGACGTTTGAGGCTTACAACATTAGTGAGAGAGTAATTTTGGTTATACTAGGAATTGACCCGTCTTTAGCTGGTATGGGATGGGGAGTAATTGATACTGATCCTCTGAAATATTTAGCTAGCGGAGTTATAAAGACTAAATCAAGTGAACCGATGCATAAAAGGCTAGCGTTAATTGCTGCGTCTTTGCAGAAGGTAATAATGCAATATCAACCTGTTGTTGTTGCGATGGAGGAGACCTTTGTTAATATGAATAGTGTATCATCTTTAAAATTGGGATATGCTAGAGGGGCGGTTATGTCACTTATTGGAGGATATGATGTTGCTTTTCGAGAATTTAAACCTAATGTTATTAAGAAATCAGTAGTGGGTTATGGTCACGCTGAAAAAAATCAGGTTTTGCAAATGATTAAGCTTTTACTACCAGGGGCAAGTGTTACTAGTAACTTTGATGAAGCAGATGCTCTTGCGGTAGCTTACGTTTGCTTTGCTTATACCCCAAAAGTTTGAGGGATTGATAGATGTCCCAAGATCAAAAATATCCACACTTAAAAGATTTGAGTATATACTCAAATGATTTGGAGAATTGGAACATAAAACAAGGGGTGAGCGAGCGGAGTGTACAGCTAGTACGTGAGTACGCGAATGCCTCGAAGTTTTATGGAGCCAATTCTTTAAAGCAGAAGAGTATACCGGTTATTATTTTAGTAAAACCTCAAATGGGAGAAAATATCGGTGCCACTGCTAGAGCAATGAAAAATTTTAATATTTCAGAGTTGAGAATCGTTGCTCCGAGAGATGGTTGGCCAAACAAAATAGCTCGCAATGTAGCTGTAAGGGCGGTAGATATCATAGATAATGCTAAGATTTATGATAGTTTAGAAGCAAGTATCCAAGATATTGATTATTTATATGCAACAAGTGTACACTCACGTGATATCAATAAAGATTATGTTTTATCAGAGAATTTAAGTCAAGATTGTCCTACAGGTCTTAAAGTTGGCATCATGTTTGGTCGGGAAAGTTCTGGTCTGCAAAATACAGACATTACTTATGCTCACAAGATTATTAATATTAATACCGGAGATTTTACCTCTCTGAATATTGCCCAGTCGGTAGTTATTATATGTTATGAGCTATTTCGTAATAAACAGTTGAGAATAGACGTTAGCAATGAACAGGAGGTAGCATCAAGAGGAGAATTAGGATATTTTTTTGAACATTTATTTGCTGAATTAGATAACAAAAATTTCTTTAAAGTACCTGAAAAGAAATTACACATGACTCACAATATTATGAATATTTTTACGCGTATAGATAAATTATCTAGTGCAGAACTACAAGCTTTAAGGGGGATAATTACAACTTTAAGTTCACAAAATAGCTAATCTAGCTAAGTTTGTTAAAAACTCTTTGCTTTTATAAAAAAATTAGCTATAGTTCCACCTGTTGCCTCTTATAGTAAAAGTGGTAGGGTATATAGTTTTCCCGTAGCTTTAAGGATTCTTATATATTCTTATCATTTCAAAAGTTGATAGATTTAAGAGTCAAAAGAAATAATTTTGGAGTATTGAATGCCAACAAATAATCAATTAGTACGTTTTGGAAGAAAGTCGAAGGTTCGTAAAACAAAATCCCCGGCTTTGGAATCCAATCCATTTTTGAAAGGTGTTTGTGTAATAGTGAAAACTGTCACTCCTAAGAAGCCTAACTCTGCTCTTCGTAAGATGGCACGTGTTCGCTTAAGTAATGGGCAGTATGTCAATGCTTATATACCTGGTGAAGGACATAATTTGCAAGAACACTCGACAGTATTGGTAAGAGGTGGAAGTGTTCCTGATCTACCAGGTGTTAAGTACCATATAGTACGCGGTGCTTATGATACTCAGGGTGTAAAAAATCGTAAACAAGGACGCTCACGTTATGGTACGTCAGCGAAACAAGCTGTAAAAAAATAATTTGAAATAGAGAGATAAGATGTCACGTCGTCATGCCGCAGAGAGAAGGGTTGTCTTGCCTGATATGAAGTATAATAGCCCTCTGCTTGCTAGGTTCATTAATAATATTATGAGAGAAGGGAAAAAAGCTCTGGCTGAAAAGATAGTATATTCTGCTTTTAGTAAGATAGAGAAAAAACATAAAGTAGATCCTTATGAAACTTTTAATAATGCGATGAATAATGTTAAACCATATCTTGAGGTTACGTCAGTACGGGTAGGAGGGGCAAATTATCAAGTTCCTTCTCCTGTTGATGAAAGAAGAGGATATGCACTTGCCTCACGCTGGATTATTAATGCAGCCAATAAACGTTCTGAAAAAATGATGATTGATAAGTTGGCAGAGGAATTATTTGAAGCGTCAAATAGTAGAGGAGTTGCTATTAAAAAGAGAGAGGACACTCATAAAATGGCTGAAGCTAACAAAGCTTTTGCTCATTTTAGTCCTAAAAAATCGTAACCAAGGTAATTAAGTTATATGTCAACTACGGAATTTTCTCTTGCTAATACTCGTAACATCGGGATTTGTGCTCATATTGACGCTGGTAAAACTACTACAACCGAGCGTATTCTTTTCTATACCGGTAAATCACATAAGATTGGTGAAGTCCATGAAGGTGGGGCTACCATGGATTGGATGGAGCAGGAGCAAGAGCGTGGTATTACCATCACTTCTGCTGCTACTACCTGTTACTGGCAAAATAAGAGAATTAATATTATTGATACACCAGGTCACGTAGATTTTACTATAGAAGTAGAAAGATCTTTGCGTGTTCTTGATGGAGCGGTAGCAGTATTTGATGGTGTGGCTGGTGTTGAGCCACAATCAGAGATAGTGTGGAGACAGGCTGATAAATATGAAGTGCCTAGAATGTGTTTTGTCAATAAGATGGACAGAATGGGTGCTAACTTTTACCAATGCGTAGAGATGATCAAAGATCGCCTTGGGGCAAAACCTCTGGTAATTCAGTTGCCAGTTGGTATTGAAGAAAATTTTAAAGGAGTTATTGACCTAGTTAAGATGAAGGCAATAATTTGGAAGGATGAATCTCTTGGTGCTGAATATTCATACGAAGACGTTCCTAGTGATATGCTAGAGAAAGCTGAAGAATATCGTGCTTTGCTTGTTGAAATGGTTGCTGAAATTGACGATCATTTGATGGAAAAATATTTGTCAGCTGAGGAGTTTACGGAAGAAGAAATTAAATCAGCAATAAGGAAAGGAACAATTGATAGAGCTTTCTTCCCGGTATTATGTGGTAGTGCTTTTAAAAATAAAGGTGTGCAACCCTTGCTAGATGCAGTTGTTGATTATCTACCTTCACCGGTTGATATTGGAACCGTTAGGGGAATATATGTTGATTCTGGAGAAGAAAAAGATTTTAAAATCTCAACGTCTGAACCTCTCGCTGCTTTAGCGTTTAAAGTAATGACTGATCCATTTGTTGGGTCTCTTACATTTGTTAGAATTTACTCTGGTAAGATTAGTTCTGGTGCTACTGTGATTAATACGGTAAAGAACCAAAAAGAACGAGTAGGCAGAATGCTGCTTATGCATGCTAATGAAAGGGAAGATGTTAAAGAAGCTTTGGCAGGAGATATTGTTGCCTTGGCTGGTCTTAAGAATACAACCACAGGTGATACTTTGTGTGGTGCGGATAAGCAGGTTATTTTGGAGAGAATGGAATTTCCTGAGCCAGTTATTGAATTAGCCGTAGAACCAAAATCAACTGCCGATCAAGAAAAAATGGGAATGGCATTGTCTAGGTTAGCTTCTGAAGATCCATCTTTTAGAGTGTCGACTGATCAAGAAAGCGGTCAGACTGTTATTAAAGGTATGGGTGAGCTGCATTTAGAGATCATGGTTGATCGTATGAAGCGTGAGTTTAAAGTTGAGGTTAACGTTGGAGCTCCACAAGTAGCTTATCGTGAAACAATTACTAAGCATTGTGAGATTGACTACACACATAAAAAACAATCCGGTGGAGCTGGGCAGTTTGCACGGGTCAAAATAATATTTGAACCTCTAGAAGTTGGGGAAGGATTTATTTTTGAAAGCAAAATTGTTGGTGGAGCTATACCTAAGGAATTTATCCCTGGTGTTGAAAAGGGTCTAAATAATATTAAAGATACAGGTGTAGTTGCTGGTTATCCAATGATTGATTTCAAAGCAACTTTGATAGACGGAGCATTCCACGATGTGGATTCAAGTGTACTAGCGTTTGAGATAGCTACCAAGGCTGCTTTTAGGGAAGGTATGCCAAAAGGTAATCCAAAATTACTTGAGCCAATTATGAAAGTGGAAGTGATTACTCCAAATGAATATATGGGTGATATTATTGGCGATCTAAATAGTCGTAGAGGACAGATGCAAAGCATGGATCCAAGAGGTAATGCACAGGCTATAACTGCCAATGTACCTCTAGCTGAAATGTTTGGCTATGTTAGTACTTTGCGGTCTTTATCCCAAGGCAGATCTCAATATAGTATGGTTTTTTCTCATTATGAGCAAGTACCGTTACAGGTGGCTGAGACTATTAAAGCTAAGAAATAAAAATATTTTCCACGAAAATCATTAGTGGATCATATATGATGTGGTATTATAATTTATTAAGAAATAGTTTGATTTCTTAGTGAAAATGTGATAGGAGTGTAGCTCAATTGGTAGAGCATCGGTCTCCAAAACCGAAGGTTGCGGGTTCAATTCCTGTCGCTCCTGCCAAATATAATGAGTTCGTATAACTATGTTAAAGGAAAATAGAGTCTACAAATTTTATGAGCAAGTAAAGCAAGAAGTTTATAAAATTGTTTGGCTCGGTAAGAAGGAATTGATCACTTCAACTATTATAGTAGTAGTAACTGTATTTATTTTTAGTATAATTTGTTTGGTATTAGACTACGGTATACATAGCATAATGCAGGTTTTACTTAATATTGGGAAGTAGGAAAAATAGGTTTAGGGAAAATTGTGGTGCAGTGGTACGTTATTCATACATTATCGGGATCAGAAAAGCGTGTAAAGCAAATGATTCTTGATCAAATTGCTAAGCAAGGCATGTCAGGATATTTTGAGGATATCGTTGTTCCGGTTATTGAAGTACCTGAAGTTAAACGTGGTAAGAACGTTAAGACTGAGAAGAAATTTATGCCTGGTTATATTCTGATTAAAATGAAGATGACCGATGATACTTGGCATTTAGTAAAAAGCGTTACTAAGGTTACAGGTTTTTTAGGTAGTAAAAGTACGCCGCTACCTCTTAGTGAAAAAGAAATACAAAATATTTTTAGCAAACTTGAATCTGAAACCAAAGATGCTAGGGTTTCGAAATTGTATGAAATTGGTGAAGCAATAATTGTTACTGACGGTCCGTTTGAAACTTTTACAGGGGTTATAGAAGAAATTGATTATGACAAAAATAAATTACGTGTGTCTATATCTATTTTCGGTAAAGCAACTCCTATAGAACTAAATTTTACGCAAGTTAAGAAGAATAATTAGGGGAGGTGTAAGCCTCAGGCGTCATGGCTCAGAGGCGGGAGCCGACGAAGCAATCCAGGAAAATGGTTAGAAATGGATTGCCGCGACCTACTTGCGTGGTTTCGCAATGACGTGCGATGTCTATTAGCGAGGAGGCGTGAAGCCCGAACGAAGTAATCCAAGTTTAATTTTTCTGGATTGCTTCATCGCTACTAAAGTGTCTCCTCGCTAATAGACATCAAGTTATTTTCCCTATGGCTTTTAAATGCCATGTGTAAGGTAAACAATATACCAATTGATAAATTATTATTAGATAATTACCAATTGGCGTTAAATAAGTAAAGATAGGAATATAATGGCAAAAAAAATAACGGCTTATATTAAGTTAACTGTGCCAGCAGGTAAAGCTAATCCATCTCCGCCTATTGGACCTGCTCTTGGTCAGAAGAAGCTTAATATTATGGAATTTTGTAAGGCATTTAATGCTGCTACTCAAACTATTGAACCAGGGATGCCTATTCCAGTGGTAATTACTGCTTACGAAGATAATAGTTTTACTTTTGTAACTAAGACTTCTCCGGCATCGTATTATTTAAAACAATTTGCTAAAATTCCAAAAGGTTCTAGTGCTACAAAAAAAGAAGCATTTGTTGGTAAGGTTACCATGTCAGATTGTATTGAAATTGCCAAAATTAAGATGGTCGATCTTAATGCTGATAATTTAGTAGCTGCCGCTAAAATTATTCGTGGTACTGCTGAGTCTATGGGTCTTGAAGTAGTAGGAGATTAATGTATGTTAGTTGATAAAAAGGATGCCATGAATAATAGAAAGTTAACTGGTGGGAAGAAGATAAGGGCAGCAAGAAAGAATATAGAGTTGGCTAGCAACCGTACTTTAGCAGAAGGAATAGAAGCTTTGCAGTCTGTATCCTATACTAAGTTTGACTCTACTTTGGAAGTGGTAATGAAATTAGGAGTAGATCCTAAGCACTCAGATCAAATGGTGCGTGGTGTTGTTGCGTTGCCAGCTGGTACCGGTAAAGTTAGTAGAGTTGCAGTGATTTGCAAGGATGAACAGATAGAAGAAGCTAAAGCAGCTGGAGCAGATTTTGCTGGTTCCACAGAAATTATCGATGATATTAAAGCTGGAAAAATTAATTTTGACGTTTGTATTGCAACGCCAAATATGATGTCAGCAATAGGTACGGTAGCAAGAATTCTTGGTCCAAAAGGTTTAATGCCTAATCCAAAACTTGGGACAGTAACTACAGATATCGTAACGGCAATTAAAAATGCCAAAAGTGGTCAAGTAGAGTATAGAGTTGAAAAGGCTGGTATTATTCATGCTGGAGTTGGGAAATTATCATTTTCCAAACAAGATTTACTAAATAATGCATCAACCTTGATATCTGCTGTAGTTAAGGCAAAGCCTTCTGGTGCTAAAGGAAATTATTTAAAAGCAATATATCTATCTTCTACTATGGGACCATCAGTAAAAATAGATTTAGCAAGTATATCGTAAAACACGACAGGGAGAGTTAAGGTGTTAAGATCAGAGAAACATGAGTTTGTCGTAGAACTTGAAGAAGTGTATAAGCGGTCAAACTCCGTGATAATTACTCATTATCATGGACTTACTGTTAGTCAAGTGACTACGCTACGTAGGTCTCTTAAAGCAAAAAATGTTGGGTTCAAAGTAGTTAAAAATACTTTATCAAAAATAGCAGCCAATAAGGCTGGTATTGATAATATTACACATTTGTTTGCTGGTCCTACAGCGTTAGCATATTCTGAAGACCTTGTTGAAGCTGCAAAACTTATCGTAGAATTTGCAAAAACTAATGAATGTTTGAAAATAGTTGGTGGTTTAGTAAATAATCAACTATTAGATGTGAATTCTGTACAACAACTGGCAAAATTGCCTTCATTAGACGAGCTTAGAGGTAAAATTATTGGGGTTCTACAGGCTCCTGCAACTAAAATTGCTGGAGTTATACAAGCTCCTGCATCCGGACTTGCTAGAGTTTTGCAAGCTTATGCAAATAAAAGTTAATTTAATAAAAAAGTTTTAAAAGGAAGAAAATTATGACAGACCTAGTAAAAATCGTAGATCAATTATCAACTCTTACAGTAATTCAAGCAGCAGAGCTTTCAAAAATGCTAGAAGAAAAATGGGGTGTAACAGCCGCAGCTCCTGTAGCAGTAGCTGCAGCTACTTCAGCATCATCAGAAGCAGTAGCTGAAAAGACAGCATTTGAAGTTGTTTTGGCTAGTAGCGGTGATAAAAAAATAGAAGTCATTAAGGTAACTAGAGAACTTACTGGTCTTGGCTTAAAAGAAGCTAAAGAGTTAGTTGATGCTGCCCCAAAAACTATTAAGACCGGTGTAAATAAAGAAGACGCTGAAAGCTTTAAAGCAAAATTAGAAGCAGCTGGAGCAAAAGTTGAATTAAAATAATTTCCATAATATCAATATTTTATGAGAATTATAGGTTAATTCAATTGGATTAGGTTATACTCTTCTGCTTTGAAGAATTGCTTTCACAACTATTTGTGCCAGTTCTTTAAGAGTATACATGAATAATCCAGCTATTTATCAGTAATTTTTTTAAGTATAAGGGTATAAGGCACAACTATCGAAAGTTAGAAGAGGAAGCGGTTTTAGACAGAAGAGTTTAAAAGTTGTAGTGGTCAACGTCTATTAGCGAGGAAGACCATAGGTCGACGAAGCAATCCATAAAAGCAACCAAAAATGGATGCTGGCTTAAGCCTACTCGCAATGATACGGTTATTTTTCCGTAACTTTTAAACTGTCATGATGACCTCTAAAATTGCTTCCTCTTCTAACTTTCGACAGTTGTGGGTATAAGGTATCTATATAGATAATTTGGTGAAAGCGTTTTTGAGTATACTAAATCTAGGTTTGTATTGTTGATGATGGGAATGAACTTGTTGTGTGATATTCTATTTTGCTTGAGGGTTATGGTACTAAATATATTTTCGTGCCTGCAAAAGCTATTGCATTTTTTACAAAAATATAAACAAAAAGCTATTAAACTTCTAAGGCATATCTTTTTTGCCGTGGGAGAATTTTGTATTTGTTTATCCAAAATTATGAATCAGGTGAAGATTTGCAGCAGATTTGTGCATTTTAGTAATCCACACTATATTTTTACATTAAAAAATTTATTCATACTGTTTAGGAGGCTGCCTGCGATAACTAATTAATTCTATATTTGGCTCTTTTTGGCTGCGAATAAACATGATTTTTTTGAAATAGGTACACTATTCCTTCAAAAATCATATTTATTCTCCCCGAAAAATAGCTCAAAATATAATTAATTAGTTATCGCAGGCAGCCTCCTAGGGAAAATAAAAATAATTTGAGATTATGCTTGAATGATTTAAAGAATTGGTTCCGTAAAACTAAAAACTATGCAGGTCCTTTTGTTCCGAATATGCATATGTCAGACTTTCTTTTTGTTTTAAAACAATTCTTCAAATCATTCGAGTATACATTACTTCTAAATCGAGTTCTTTAAGTGGCTTTTTGCTTGGTTTCAAAATAAAAAATTATTAAAAGCTATAATTTTTATCAAAAATATGACAAAAACTTTGTTCACAGCAACAAGTCTATTTTTTTCAAGATTACAACTGAGTTACCAACTATATATATTGGTAACTCATGTTAAGATATAGAGAATGAATCGGGAGATTATATGACAACGCAGTCCTTATCAATTGGTAAACGTATAAGAAAGAATTTTGGTCACATAAATTTGGTAGCATCTATACCAAATTTGATTGAGGTTCAGAAAAATTCTTATGAAAAAGGTTTCTTACAGTTTGGAGTTAAAGACTTTGAGCGAGAAAATAAAGGATTACAATCAGTATTAAGTTCAATTTTTCCGATTCATGATCCCTCTAATATTGCCTATTTAGAATTTGCTAAATATGAGTTTGATAATCCTAAATATGATGTTGAGGAATGTACTCAAAGAGGTCTTAGTTATGCTGCTCCCCTCAAAGTTACATTGCGATTAAGTATTTGGGATATTGATGAAGATACTGGAGCAAGAGAAATCAAAGGCATTAAAGAGCAAGAAGTTTATATGGGGGATATTCCTCTAATGACCAAAAATGGTACCTTTATTATTAATGGTACAGAAAGGGTAGTAGTATCACAGATGCATAGGTCACCTGGTGTGTTCTTCTATCATGATGAGGGCAAAGTTCACTCTTCAGGGAAGTTTTTGTATTCTGCTAGGGTTATACCTTATAGAGGATCATGGCTAGATTTTGAATTTGATGCTAAAGATGTTATGTATTTTAGAATAGATAGGAAAAGAAAGCTTTATGCTACTACTCTTCTTAGAGCTATTGGAATGTCTACCGACGAAATTATAAAGTTCTACTATGATACAGTAACCTGTTTTACCAAGAATGGATGTTGGGCAACAAAGTTTATACCTGAGTCTATAACCGCTCATAGACTATCTAATGACTTAGTAGATGCGGATACTGGAAATATCATACTTGCATCTGGTCAAAAGATTACACCTCGTTTGGCTAAGAAATTTGCTCAAGATGGAGTAAAAAATATTTTGGTAGAACGTGAGTATTTAGTAGGCAAATATTTATCACAGGATCTTATTAATCCGGATAATGGTGAAATACTGGCTGCCATTGGTGAAATAATCACAATAGATATGCTGGATTCTATTATGACTCTTGGAATTTTGTCTGTTGATGTACTTGCTATAAATACGCAATCAGGTCCTTACATAAGAAATACCTTATTTGCTGATAAAAACCAAAATTATGAATCAGCATTGATCGACATATTTAGGGTATTAAGACCAGGAGAACCGGCTAACATTGAGGCTGCTAAGATATTATTTAATAATTTATTCTTTGAGCCTGAAAGATATGATCTTTCAGAAGTTGGTCGTATTAAAATGAACTCAAGATTGGAACTTAATATACCAGAATCTACAGCTATTTTAACTATTGAAGATATTAAGCATATTATTAAAGTTTTAGTAGATTTAAAAGATGGTAAAGGTTCGATAGATGATATTGATCACCTTGGTAATAGAAGAGTTAGGTCAGTTGGGGAACTAATTGAGAATCAATTTAGGATTGGTCTTGTTCGTATGGAGAAATCAGTACTTGAGAGAATGTCCGTGGTTGATCTTGATGCGGTTATGCCTCATGATTTAGTAAATTCAAAAGTTTTAGTTTCTGTAGTAAAAGAGTTTTTTAGTACTTCACAACTTTCTCAGTTTATGGATCAAACTAATCCATTGTCAGAAATAACTCATAAGAGAAGATTATCAGCTTTAGGACCTGGAGGAATTAGTAGGGAGAGAGCTGGAGCTGAAGTAAGGGACGTTCACCCTACCCATTATGGACGTATTTGTCCAATTGAAACACCAGAAGGACAGAATATAGGTTTGATCAATTCCATGGCTACTTATGCCAGGGTTAATAGACATGGTTTCATTGAAACTCCTTATCGAAAAGTTGTAGATGGTCATGTAACTGATGAAGTTGTTTACTTGTCAGCGATTGAAGAAGGGAAATATAAAATTGCTCAAGCTAATGCAGCTACCGATCAAAAAGGTTTGTTACAGGAAGAGTTAATTAATTGCCGGATTGATGGCGGTAATTTTGTTATGCTTACCCCTGCAGAAATAGATTATATTGACGTTACCCCGATGCAAGTTGTTTCTGTTGCTGCATCACTTATTCCATTTTTGGAAAATGATGATGCTAATAGAGCATTGATGGGATCAAACATGCAACGTCAGGCTGTACCACTTATTAGAAGTGATGCCCCTTTAGTTGGTACTGGTATCGAAGGAATTGTTGCACAAGATTCTGGAGTTTCAGTTGTAGCCTTACATGATGGAATAGTAGAACAAGTTGACTCAACTAGAATAGTAGTGAGAACTAAAGAGCAGAAAACAGATGGCTCACCTGGTGTAGACATTTATAATTTATTAAAATTTCAAAGATCTAACCATAATACTTGCATTAATCAAAAACCATTAATTAAAGTTGGAGATCATGTAATAAAAGGTGAAGTAATTGCTGATGGACCAAGTACGGATAATGGAGAGATAGCTCTTGGTAGGAATGTTTTAGTGGCTTTTCTACCATGGAGTGGTTATAATTTTGAAGATTCGATTTTAATATCAGAACGTATTGTAAAAGATGATGTTTATACTTCAATTCATATTGAAGAATTTGAAATAATTGCTCGAGATACCAGACTTGGTCCTGAAGAAATCACTCGTGATATTCCAAATGTTAGTGATGAAAGTTTACGTCATCTTGACGAAGTAGGTATAGTATATGTTGGTGCAGAAGTAAAACCGAGTGATATTTTGGTGGGTAAGGTTACCCCTAAAAGTGAGTCACCTATGACTCCAGAAGAGAAGTTACTCCGAGCTATTTTTGGAGAAAAGGCTTCGGATGTTCGGGACTCCTCTTTACGTGTTCCTTCTGGAATCACTGGTACTGTGGTGGAGGTACGAGTATTTTCCCGTAGAGGAGTAGAAAAAGATGAGCGTGCTATAGCTATTGAAAAACAACAAATTGAAAAATTATCAAAAGATAGAGATGATGAACTTCGTATCATAGAGCATTTTGTTTTTATGCGTTTAGAGAAGATTCTAACAGGACAAATAGTTGTTAGTGGTCCCAAATCCGTAAAGTCCGGTCAATTAATTAGCGATCAAACCCTTAAATCATTATCAAAAGGACAGTTTTGGCAGCTGATTGTTGAAGATGCTGATGTAATGAATGAAATTGAACAAATTAAACGTCATTATGATGAAAAGAAAGACAGGCTCAATAAGCGTTTTAGTAGTAAAGTAGAAAAATTACAAAGTGGCGATGACTTACCACAAGGGGCTCTTAAAGTTGTAAAAGTATTTATAGCGACTAAACATAAGCTGCAACCTGGAGATAAAATGGCAGGAAGACACGGGAATAAAGGTGTTATTTCTCGTATTATGCCAGAAGAAGATATGCCATTTTTAGAAGATGGTACAGTAGTTGATATAGTTCTTAACCCACTTGGTTTACCTTCACGGATGAATATAGGACAGGTTCTGGAGACTCATCTTGGTTGGGCAGCAGTAAATCTTGGTAAAAAAATATCTTCTATGTTGAATCAAGTTCATGACAATAAGACTGATATAGAAGAGCTTAAATCTTTTGTATCGAAGGTATATGGACATAATTCAACGTCAAAAGATATAAAGAAAATGTCTGATGAAGAAATTATGACATTTTGTAATAATATCGATAAGGGAGTGTATTTTGCAACTCCGGTTTTTGATGGGGCAAAGGTTGAGAATGTAAAAGAAATGCTAACTATGGCAGATCAAGATCCATCAGGTCAAACTAGGTTAATTGATGGTAGAACAGGAGAATATTTTGATCGTACTGTTACAGTTGGCTATAAATATTTCCTAAAACTACACCATTTGGCTGATGATAAAATTCATGCTCGTTCTATCGGTCCTTATAGCTTGGTAACTCAACAACCATTAGGTGGTAAATCACATTTTGGTGGTCAGAGATTCGGTGAGATGGAATGTTGGGGCTTGCAAGCTTATGGTGCTGCTTATACGTTACAAGAAATGCTAACTGTAAAATCAGACGATGTGGTTGGCAGAATTAAAATTTATGAATCTATTGTTCGAGGTGATAATAATTTTGAATCTGGTATCCCTGAGTCATTTAACGTAATGATCAAAGAGTTTAGATCCTTATGTTTGAATGTAAAACTTGAAGATACTACAACAGATTAAAAACTTACCTTACGTATGGCATTTAAAAGTTATAGGGAAAACAAACTGATGTCATTGCGAGCGAACGTACGTGAGCGTGGATTGCCACGACCTACTTGCGTGGTCTCGCTAATAGACGATTTATAAACACATACGTCATTGCGAAGAGCGAGTTAGGTCGACGAAGCAATCCATATGACAAGCTTCATGGATTGCCACGCTCACGTACGTTCGCTCGCAATGACGCCCTAATAGGATGAAAAAATGAGCAATACTGTAAAAATAATGAAAATGGCTATTAGTGGATCATAAAAATCTGCTATATTTATGATATAACAGAATTTATACCTAACCCGATTAGCGTTTAGCTGCTGATAAAATTTTTTAAGGAAGAATCTTTATGACAACAGGAATGACAAATTTCTATGGGCAATTGAGCAGTACTCAGCAATTTGATCAAATAAGGATTAATATTGCTAGTCCTGATCAAGTGCGTTCATGGTCTTTTGGTGAGGTGATGAAACCTGAGACGATAAATTATCGTACTTTCAAGCCAGAGAAAGAGGGGTTGTTTTGTGCTAGAATCTTTGGACCCGTGAAGGACTATGAGTGTCTTTGTGGTAAATACAAGCGTATGAAATATCGCGGTATTACTTGTGAGAAATGCGGTGTTGAAGTTACTACATCTAGAGTTCGTAGAGAAAGAATGGGGCATATTGAATTAGCATCACCAGTAGCTCATATATGGTTCTTGAAATCTTTACCATCAAGGATTAGTACGTTGCTAGATATGACTATGAAAGATCTAGAAAAAATTCTATATTTTGAAAGTTATGTTGTCATTGACCCTGGATTATCTGTTCTACAGAGAGGTGAACTTCTATCGGAAGATGGTTTGCAAAAGGCACAAGATGAGTATGGAGAAGATAATTTTACTGCTTCTATTGGAGCGGAAGTGGTTCGTCAGATGCTTTCAGAACTTGATTTACCTGAATTAAGAAAGAAGTTACAGGAGGATTTATTAAGTACCTCTTCAGAAGTTAAAAAGAAAAAGATTATTAAAAGACTCAAATTAGTGGAAGATTTTCTTGAATCTGAGAATAAGCCAGAATGGATGATTATGACCGTTCTGCCAATTATTCCACCTGAGATTAGACCATTAGTTATGCTTGACGGAGGAAGATTTGCAACTTCTGATCTTAATGAACTTTATAGAAGAGTTATTAATAGAAATAATAGATTAAAAAGATTATTGGAACTAAAAGCACCGGATATTATCATTAGAAATGAAAAAAGGATGTTACAAGAATCGGTCGATGCATTATTTGATAATGGTCGTCGTGGTAAAGTAGTGAAAAATACTAATAAACGTCCATTTAAGTCACTTAGTGATATGTTAAAAGGTAAACAAGGTCGGCTTCGTCAGAATTTGCTGGGTAAAAGGGTGGATTATTCTGGTCGTTCCGTTATCGTTGTGGGACCAGAGCTTAAGCTGCACCAGTGTGGTTTACCAAAGACCATGGCGTTGGAATTATTCAAACCATTTATTTACTCAAAGCTTGAATTACATGGAATTGCTACCACTATAAAGGCTGCTAAAAAAATGGTTGAAGCTGAAAAACCAGAAGTGTGGGATATTTTAGAAGAAGTTATACGTGAACACCCGGTATTGCTGAATAGAGCACCAACTTTACACCGTTTAGGTATCCAAGCTTTTGAACCTTTACTGATAGAAGGGAAAGCTATCCAGCTACATCCTTTAGTGTGTGCTGCGTTCAATGCTGATTTTGATGGTGATCAGATGGCAGTACATATCCCTCTTTCAATCGAGGCTCAGCTTGAGGCAAGGGTACTCATGATGTCGACAAACAACATATTGAGTCCGGCAAATGGTCGTCCGATTATCGTACCTGATAAGGACATAGTACTTGGTCTTTATTATTTAACAATGATTTTTGACAATGAGCCTGGTGAAGGAATGGCGTTTGCCAACATGTCGGAGGTTGAACATGCTTTGTATAATAAGGTAATAACTATTCACTCAAAGATAAAATTTCGTCGCGATATGCTTAATGCTGAAGGAGAAGTTGTAGCAACTATGGTGGATACTACCCTTGGTAGATTAATTATCGGAGAGTTATTACCCCGTAATTATAATGTTGGATTTAAGTTTGTAAATAAAACCATGACTAAAAAGGATATATCTGGGGTAATTGATTTGGTGTATCGCCATTGTGGTCAAAAGGCTACGGTGATTTTTGCTGATCAACTAATGAAACTTGGATTTAAATATGCTTGTTCCTCAGGTATTTCTTTTGGTATGGACGACATGGTTGTACCAAAATCAAAAGATAGTCATATTGATGCAACATTGACTGAGGTAAAAGAGTTTGAACAACAATATTCTGATGGTCTGATTACCTATGGTGAAAAATACAATAAAGTAATTGATTCTTGGTCTAGATGCACTGATAAAGTAGCAAATGACATGATGAAAGAAATTGCTATGGTGCCGGTTAATGATAAGCCTAATTATCAGAAAGTAAATTCTATATATATGATGGCTACTTCGGGAGCAAGAGGATCAGCAGCACAGATTAAGCAGTTAGCCGGTATGCGTGGTTTAATGGCTAAACCATCAGGTGAGATTATTGAAACTCCTATTATTTCTAATTTCCGGGAAGGTCTTACTGTTCTTGAATATTTTAATTCCACACATGGTGCCCGTAAAGGTCTGGCGGATACAGCATTGAAAACAGCTAATTCTGGGTATTTAACTCGTAGATTAGTTGATGTTGCTCAAGATTGTATAATTACCGATGAAGATTGTCAAACTACAAAAGGCATAGAAGTCAGAAGTATTATTGATGGCGGTGAAGTTATTGTATCACTAGCAGAGCAAATTTTAGGCAGAACAGTGGCGATTAACGTCTATCACCAGGTTACTAATAATCTATTACTATCAGCTGGTGAATTAATTAACGAAGCAAAATTAGAAGAAATCGAATCTTCTGGTTTAGATGCGGTGCTAGTAAGATCTGTTTTAACATGTGAGATTGCTGACGGAATATGTGTAAAATGTTATGGTAGAGATCTAGCTACTGGTTCCTTAGTTTCAGTAGGAGAAGCAATTGGAGTGATTGCTGCCCAGTCAATTGGTGAACCAGGTACTCAGCTAACTATGAGGACTTTCCATATTGGAGGAGCTGCAACAAAAGGTGCTGAAATATCTTCAATAGAAGCTTCTTATGATGCAAAAGTAAAGATTCTAGGGCGTAATGTGGTTGTTGATTCCGAAGGTCGTAAGATCGTAATGGGTCGTTCATGTGAATTATTATTATTGGATAGTAATAATAATGAGAAAGCAAGACATAAAGTACCGTATGGTGCAAGATTAATAGTTGATGATTCAGATAAGGTAAAAAAGGCACAAAAATTAGTAGAGTGGGATCCGTATACTATTCCGATTATTACCGAGAAATCTGGTAAAGTTGTATTTAAAGATATGGTAGAAGGAGTATCAATTCGTGATATTACTGATGAAGCAACTGGTATTTCTAGCAAAGTCATAGTTGAATCAAAACAATATTTACGTGGAGCAGAGCTACGTCCTCGTATCCAATTAGTTGATGAGAACGGAGAAACTATTATGCTATCCAATGGTTTAGAGGCTAGATACTATATACCAGTAAATGCTATTTTAAGTGTTGAAGATGGTGCTAAAGTATCAGTAGGGGATATTTTATCACGTATTCCAAGGGAATCAACTAAAACCAAAGATATTACTGGTGGTCTTCCAAGGGTAGCTGAACTTGTTGAGGCTAGACGTCCAAAAGATCATGCCGTTATTGCAGAACTAGATGGTAGAGTTGAATTTGGTAAAGACTATAAGTCAAAAAGGCGTATTATTATTCAGCCAAGTGAAGGTGGTATGCCAATTGAGTATATGGTACCAAAAGGCAAGCATGTTGTTGTTAATGAAGGTGATTTTGTTAAAAAAGGCGATATGTTAATTGATGGTAATCCAGTTCTACAAGATATTTTAAAAGTAATGGGAGTGGAAGCTCTTACAAGTTACATGGTTGGAGAAATCCAAGCAGTTTATCGTTTACAAGGCGTAAAAATTGACGATAAGCACATCGAGGTGATAATCCGTCAGATGTTACAAAAAGTAGAGGTAACCCATTCTGGCGATACGACATTGATGGTTGGTGAGAAAATAGATCATCGTGAATTTGCCGAGATTAATGAAAAAGCTATCAAAAATGGTTTAAGACCGGCAGAAGCTCAGGCAATCCTGCAAGGTATTACTAAGGCATCACTGCAAACTAGATCATTTATTTCTGCTGCTTCTTTCCAAGAAACAACAAGAGTTTTAACGGAATCTGCTATAGCTGGAAGAATTGATAAGTTACGCGGACTGAAGGAGAATGTTATAGTTGGTAGGTTAGTACCGGCAGGGACAGGTTTCTACATGAATAGGATGCGTAAACTTGCAGCTAAGCTGGATCAGGACGAGATTGATTATCAGAAAACTTTAGTTAGTTAACCTGATAACCAGATTAGTATTTATCCATAGCATATGTCTATTAGCGAGGAAGGCTGTAATGTCAAAGAAGTAATCTAACCTCACAACCGTCATGGCTCAGAGCCGCTTTTCGGTGACGCGGCAATCCAGGAAAGTGATTAGAAATAATGGTATGGACCTACCCTATATACAGAATGAGAAGCAAATGCTAATCTTCTAGGATAGGAAATGAATCCTAAACAACAATAAGGAGGTCCATATGGAAGTTACCACAATTGGTAT
>JAJIYL010000068.1 GCA_020881195.1 Rickettsia endosymbiont of Pseudomimeciton antennatum
ATACCAATTGTGGTAACTTCCATATGGACCTCCTTATTGTTGTTTAGGATTCATTTCCTATCCTAGAAGATTAGCATTTGCTTCTCATTCTGTATATAGGGTAGGTCCATACCATTATTTCTACCCACTTTCCTGGATTGCTTCGTCGCTACTAAAGTAGCTCCTCGCAATGACGGATAGAACATTAACGGGTTAGCTTTAATTATAACATAATGCTATTCATATACAATTATTATATTAACTCTCTTAATTCCTTTAGATTACTAATTGGACAGATTAGATTACTACTCAGCTTTTCAAGTTTGGAGCAAATTAATTTATTGAATCCTAGCTTTGTTGCTTCTTTTATTCTCGCTTCCGCTGCATTCACTTTTCTTATTTCACCAGATAAACCAATTTCTCCAAAGAAAATACTATGTTCTGGCACAGCTTTATTGCTTGCTGCAGAAATTAAAGCAGCTGCAACAGCTAAGTCTGAAGCTGGTTCTGAAATTTTAAGCCCACCAGCAACGCTCAAATATACCTCATGAGAAGATAAATTAAGACCAAATCGTACATTTAATACAGCTATTATCATTGATAACCTATTCAAATCCCAACCTACAACTGAACGTCTTGGCATTGGGATATTTGAGGGAGCAATTAATGCTTGTATCTCAATTAATAAAGGTCTCGATCCTTCGATTCCAGCAAATACTGTCGTACCGCTAACGTTTTTATCTCTTTTCATCAGGAATAGCTCAGAAGGGCTAGAGACTTCCATAAGACCATTATCAGTCATCTCAAAAACACCAATTTCTCCTACTCCACCAAACCTATTTTTAATAGACCGTAAAATACGGAAATGACTATTATGATCACCTTCAAAATATAGTACGGTATCAACAAGATGTTCGAGTAATTTAGGACCTGCTAATTGTCCATCCTTTGTCACATGACAGCTAAGCAAAATAATAATATTATTCTGCTTAGCATAGCTAACTAATTCATTAGCACAGGCACGAATCTGGGAAACAGTACCAGGTGGTGATGATAAGGTACGAGTTACCATCGTCTGAATTGAATCGATAACCACCAAATCAATATTGTTCTTATCAGCATCAATAGTTGAGATAATATCTTCAATATTAGTTGCCGCTAGGATAGATGTTGTTTTATTATTAAGTCCTAATCTTAAGGCTCGGAGCTTTATTTGGTCAATAGATTCCTCCCCAGTTACATACAGACAGCACTTCATTATAACACAAGAAGAGCTTGCCACTAAGTGTAATAATAAAGTTGATTTACCAATGCCAGGATCACCACCAATTAAAATTGCAGAAGAGCAAACCAACCCTCCTCCCAGCACCCTATTTAATTCATTTATAGGGGTAGGAGTACGTAACGAATCCACGACCACTCCATCAAGCTTTTGTATTTCTTGTTTATTACCTAATTTAACTGGTGTTTGACTAATTATCTCTTCTTCAATCCCTCCCCATAAGCCACAATCAAAACATTGTCCAGCCCATTTTGTTGTACTATTACCGCAATTTGTACAAATATAATGTTTTTTAATTTTACTCACGCTGCTAATAATTGTTCTAATAGACTATTAGTTTCCTCTATAATATCCTTTCCTACCAATATTTTGCTAAATACTAATTTAGTATCCGGTTTTATTTTAGTTTGCTGAGGATGTTTTATAACAAAATTCCTAACCTTATCGGCTATATCCGCTTCTTTATAAAATTTTACAACAAATCCTCGATCACCAGAGTCTAAATTTTCAATATTAAGTTTACTGCATTTATGCTTTATTTTTACTATATCAAGTAGATTATTAAACTCTAAGGGAATAGGACCAAAACGATCAACCATTTCATCCTTAAAATTTTCAATATCTGTATCGTCAGTTAAATTGCCAATTCTTCTATACAAACTTAGTTTAAGGGAAGAATCTGCAATATAATTATCAGAAATGAAAACAGGTAACCCCAAATTAATTATCGGGACAAAAGATTTTGGATTTTCAATAACTTCACCCTTAAAAATTGCTATTTGTTCATCTAGCATCTCTTGATAAAGCTCTACCCCTACTTCTTTAATCTGACCAGATTGCTCTTCTCCTACTAAATTACCAAAACCACGTAAATCCATATCATGACTAGCAATAGTAAAACCGGAACCAAGAGTACAACTACTCTGCATTATTTCTAGACGTCTTATTGAATGGGCAGTCATTTTTTTATAATTTGCTAAGGTTAGGTAGGCATAACCTCTGAATTTACTTCGCCCTATCCTACCCCTGAGCTGATATAACTGACTGAGACCAAGAGTATCAGATTTATGAATAATCATCGTATTAGCTTCTGCAATATCTATACCAGACTCAATTATTGTGGTAGAAACAAGTATATCAAACTTACCATCACAAAATTCACCCATAATCTCATCTACTTTGGCAGCTGGCATCTGACCATGAGCAACTTTGTACTTTAATTCCGGCACAATTGTTTGTAAGTATCTCTCTATATCTGGGATATCCTTAATTCTAGGCACTACATAGAAACTTCTACCACCACGAAAACGTTCTCTAAGTAAAGCATCTCTAATAATTACTTGATCAAATGGCATCACTGTTGTCCGCACTTCTAACCTATCCATCGGTGGAGTTGCAATGATACTAAGATCTTTAAGACCGACCATTGACATTTACATTGTACGAGGAATTGGTGTTGCTGAAAGAGATAGAACATGCACTGTCGTTCTGAGTCTCTTTAAATATTCTTTTTGAGCAACACCAAAATGTTGTTCTTCATCAATTATTAATAATCTGAGATTACTAAATTCTATATTTTTACTCAGTAAAGCATGCGTGCCAATTATTATATTAGCTGTACCGTTTTTGATTTGTTCTTTAATAATTTTAGCCTCGCCATTGCTAACCAAACTGGATAATTGTACTATATTCAACCCAAAATCCTTAAATCTTTTAAGAAATCTTAAATAATGCTGCTTACCAAGAATAGTAGTGGGTACGATGATAGCTACTTGAGGTCTACTATAGTCAATTGATGAGAAGTTGGTGACGTCGTCACTCGTTGCTCGCCTATTACTTATAGGCGTCGCTCCATCGCTCCTAGCCCCAAATTCTCCTGAATTGACTATATCATTATCATTACAATTTGATTTAGCTACCATAAAAGCTGCTCGTATAGCTACTTCAGTTTTTCCAAAACCAACATCTCCACAAATTAATCTATCCATTAAAATACCTGAGTCAAAATCTTTTCTAATATCGTTTATGGCATTTAATTGATCTTCAGTTTCGGTATATTTAAATCTATGACAAAATTGCTCATACTCTGCATGATCAAATTCTATTGGATTTGCCACAGTTAATTTTCTCTTAGCAGCTATTTCTAATAATTGTTCAGCAATTTCTGTGATACGGTTTTTAAGCTTGGCTTTACTTCTTTGCCAGGCACTACCACCTAATTTGGCAAGCTGGGCTTCACCACTACCATATTTTTTAATTAGTTCTATATTTTCAACAGGAATATATAATTTATCATTATTCTCATATAAAATCTTTAGGAAATCATGAGCTTTACCTTTAACATCTAGTGTTTCAACATTAAGAAATTGACCAATACCATGATCCTTATGAACAACTAGCTCCCCCTCCCCTAAATTATCTAACTCCATTAAAATATTTTTAAGCTTACGTTTAGCACCTTGCTGACGAAAATTTACTGCACTCTTTCCTAGAATATCATGAGCTGCAATAAACAAATATTTATCACTATAAAACCCTTGGCTAAGCTGAACATAGGCAAGATTTATAACTCCAGTTTTCGCCTGTTGTAAATTGTCTATTTCGATATATTTTCGTGAATAACTGTCTATTAGGCTTTTAAATCTTTCCAAATTACTTTTAGAGTGACAAAAAATAATTGGTATTTTTTTCTTATTATTTTCTATAATCTCAAATAGCTTATCAAAAACTGTCTTATCCTCCATAAAACTAGTTACCGTAATTTTTTCTAATGAATGTGCATAAGATGAATCCTCAGGACTAATTAACACATTATTATCATGTTCCAGGAACTTTTGTACTTTCTGGCTGGTAAAATAAACTTGTTCGGGAGGCAATGCAGGATAGAATGTATTTAATTTGATTTTGTTAGACTCAATCCGCGATCTATAAAGATCGGTATAATTATTTTCCTGCTCAATAATTGATTGCAACGATAAATTATCATAAATAATAATAGGATCATCCAAGTAATTAATTAGGCTACTGAAAGAATTGTAGAATAAAGGAGATAAATGTTCATATCCTTGAAATTTTTTTCCCTCAATTACTGATTCATATAAAGGGGTATTTACGTAATTAACACCAAAAACTTTTAAATAATTATCTCTAAAATTCTTGATTGTTTCTGGATTTAATATCACCTCACTAGCAGAATTAAGTATTAGTTCCGTGCGATTATTGGTAGAAATCTGGCTGTCAATATCAAATTCTTTAATTGACTCTATGTGATCCCAACTAAAATTAATACGATAAGCTTTAGAACCGGGCAAGACTATATCTACTATCTCTCCTCTTACAGAAAACTCACCACTATCAATGCTACTACTACTCCTGGTAAAACCATTATGTACCAAAAATTCCGCTAGTTTACTAGCTGAGAGCTTCATTTTATTATGTAGTCTCAAAAAAGACTTAACTAATAACTCTGGAGGAGGTAATTTTGTCAGTAAATTTATAGCATTGGTCACTAGCAATTTTCTGTCGTTAAACCTCTTGCAAAACTCTACTTCTGCTGGTAATTTGGACAATGATGCGGTACTCGAATCCTCACGTACATTTAAGTACGCTGCGGTTCTGCGTTCCGCGTCTCCTTCAAATTCCTCAGCATAAGCGAGTTTTGAAAGAGGTTTATTATTAGCTGCCAAATAACTCAATATATTCGCTCTTTCTGATAAAATATTTTGATTTGGTGAAATACGATCATATGGTATAGTATCAAAACTAGGAAAATATAATATGTTGTTAGTTTTAATATTTTGTGCCATAAACAATAATTGTTTATGGCTATTGATTGCATCATCTTCACTAGCAAAAACAAGTAAAATATTCTTGGTAGGTTTATTTGAAAAATACTCACTAGCAAAAAAACTTTTTGCACTGAGTAGCAGTGGTCGTTGTATCATTATTTACTAAGCTTCTATGTTGTTAATATCAAAACTAAGTATCTGTAACATTACTTTTGAATTTAAGTGGGAAGGAGGAGTCGTTTTATTGGTAATCCAGTCATAAATATCTATATCATTTTGGTTAAGTATTAAAGCAAAATCTGCTAAACTAGCTCCATCCATGTTAGCAAGAAATTTTTCAGCAAATTTTCCTAATATTAAGCTAATTTCTTTGCAACCACGATTTTTGCTTTGGTATAACAGTTTTTTGGTTAAAAATGCTGTGTTAAAATAATCCATATTTACAATCTTATAAAAAAATATCATAATATAATTCAGATAGTTTGACAATTACCAAATATAAAATAAAATGTAACACACTGCTATTAGCGAGGAGGCGTGAGCCAAGAAGCAATCTAATGAAAAATTAAAAATGGATTGCTTCGACCATTACATGGTCTCGCAATGACGTTAGAATACGTAAGATTGAGTTGTTCAATAAAATTTAATATATCAAAGAAGTGCTAAACTTTATGAGCATCAAAAATATATCTTCCTTAGAGGCTTATAAGTTGCTAGAAATGGATAATAACAGCATCATCATTGACGTTAGAACTACTGAAGAATGGCAGAAAATAGGCATTCCAAAGCTTGATAAAGACAAGATAGTTTTTGTTAGTTGGTGCTTATTGCCCAATATGTTATTAAATAACGAATTTAAGAACCAGTTAATGTCGAAAGTCAGTAATAAATATAAACTATTATTCCTTTGTCGTTCAGGTGGTAGATCCCATGAAGCAGCCTCGTGTGCTGGTACTTTAGGTTATAAAGATTGCTACAACATCATTGATGGTTTTGAAGGCGGAACTAATGGAGCTGGTTGGAAACAAAATAATTTACCATGGCAAATTCTGTGAATAGTAACCATAATCAATTGACTATAGCAAAGGAAGTGACTTATCATAAAGATATTTGGCAACAAGTTTGTTCTGATCTTAATAAACATTACGGCGATGCCTTATATAAAAGTTGGTTCAGTAAGATTAATTTTCTAGAGGCTGCTACTAGTACTATTATACTTTCTACACCAACAAATTTTATTCGAGATTGGGTGAAATCGAGATATGCACGTGCTATATTGCAATCTTGGCAGTCCTATGACAAAGACATCAAATCAATTGATATCGTTACCAAAGAATTATTAGAACAAAACCCACATATACCTGAATATTCAGCAAAAGTTTCATCAATAAAAGAAGGAATGGATATCAATTCCGAAGGTATTTTTTCAGCATTAGACTTACGATTTACTTTTGAAAATTTTGTGGTTGGTGGACCAAATGAATTAGCGTATGCAGCTTCTAGAGCAGTTGCTGAATCAGAAGGGGCAGTAGCTGAATCTAACCCCTTATTTTTGTATGGAGGTGTTGGTCTAGGTAAGACACACTTAATGCATGCCATTGCTTGGTATATAAAACATAATAACCCGACTCGTAAGGTAATTTATATGTCGGCAGAAAAGTTTATGTATCAATTCATCAAGGCATTACGTAATAAAGATGTTATGTCTTTTAAAGAAGAATTTCGTTCGGTTGACGTGCTAATGATCGATGATATTCAATTTATATCAGGTAAAGATAGTACTCAAGAAGAGTTTTTCCATACTTTCAATGCTTTGATTGATAATAATCGTCAAATGGTTATATCGTGTGACCGTTCACCGTCAGATTTAGATAATATTGAAGATCGAATTAAATCCCGACTTGGTTGGGGATTAGTGGCAGATGTCCACAGCACTACTTATGAACTAAGATTGGGAATCTTAGAATCTAAACTTGAACAAATGAATATCCATATACCTAAAAATGTTGTAGAATTTTTAGCAGCTAAAATAACATCGAATGTCAGAGAGTTAGAAGGAGCTCTTAATAAAGTTATTGCTCATTCCACTTTAGTTGGTAGGGAAATAACTTTAGAAAACACACAAAATATCTTGCGTGACTTACTACGTTCCAATGAAAAAATTATTACAATTGAAGATATTCAAAAAAAAGTAGCTGATCGTTATAATATTAAATTTTCCGATATGTCTTCTCCTAGGCGTATTCGCTCAATAGCTAGACCAAGACAAGTAGCTATGTATTTGAGTAAAACATTAACGCCAAAAAGCCTTACTGATATTGGTAAGAAATTTGGCAAGAAAGATCATACTACGATAATGCATGCTATCAAAAAGGTAGAAGAATTATGTGAGATTGATGCAGAATTTCGAGAGGAACTTAGTCTGTTAATGAAGATATTGCAAAATTAAAATTCTGAATGTGGATTGCCACGCTCACGTACGTTCGCTCGCAATGACACTTGATGATATTGCAAGCTTCACAACCGTCATTGCGAGGAGGCGTAAGCCTCCGAAGCAATCCACTAAAGTAATTAGAAATGGATTGCCACAACCTACTTGCGTGGTCTCGCAATGACGGTAGTTTGTGTGGATAAATACTAATCTGGTTAGCTATAATATGAGATAGCATTGAAAATATATTAGACTTAGCTAAATAACTTATCTATATTTATACTTACATAGATAATATAAATCACAAATTAAAAAAGCAAAATTATGTCAAGTGGTGAAATCGAAAGAAAAGAGTTAAACTGCTCTTTTTGCGGTAAAAATCAATATGAAGTGATAAAATTAATTGCTGGACCAACGGTATTCATTTGTAATGAATGTATTGAACTTTGCCTTGATATTATAAAAGAAGAAACTAAGGGAACACTTAAGCAAATCTCCTCTTCAATTCCAACACCACAAAGAATTTTCTCCACTCTTAATGATTACGTAATTGGTCAGGATCAAGCAAAAAAAGTCTTATCAGTTGCGGTATATAATCACTATAAACGATTAGAATATATCGAATCAGGCAATAATGATGTCGAATTAAATAAATCAAATATCCTAATTATTGGCTCTACTGGTTCAGGTAAAACTCTTTTGGCACAAACCTTAGCAAAAATTCTTGATGTACCTTTTACTATGGCTGACGCAACTTCTTTAACCGAAGCTGGTTATGTTGGTGAAGATGTTGAAAATATCTTGCTAAGATTATTACAAGCAGCAGATTTTAATATAGCAAAAGCCCAACGAGGCATTGTTTATATAGATGAAGTAGATAAAATCGCAAGAAAATCTGAAAATCCTTCTATAACAAGAGATGTGTCAGGAGAAGGGGTACAACAAGCGTTACTTAAAATCATGGAAGGAACTGTTGCATCTGTTCCTCCACAAGGCGGTAGAAAACACCCTCAACAAGATTTTGTGCAAGTAGATACTTCCAATATTTTGTTTATATGTGGCGGGGCTTTCATGGGGATAGATAATATTATCAATGCTCGTACTGCTCAAAGTTCGATTGGTTTTGCGGCAAACGTCCAATCAAAACAAGAGAAAAACCACAGCGAAACACTCAAATCATTAGAGATTGAAGATTTAGTAAAGTTTGGGTTAATTCCTGAATTCATTGGTAGACTTCCAGTAATAGCAACTTTAGATGACCTAGATAAAGCATCTTTAGTGGCAATTCTAACCCAACCAAAGAATGCTGTTATCAAGCAATATCATAAATTATTTGAGTTAGATGATGTTGAACTATCAATTGATAATGACGCTTTAGAAGCAATAGCCGAAAAAGCACTGGCACGAAAAACCGGAGCTAGGGGTCTCCGATCTATAATCGAAACACTTCTACTTGATAGCATGTATAATGTTACCAATCTGAAGAAAATGCACGTACATATTTCAAAAGATGTGATAGATGGTAAAGCTCCGCCAGTAGTTACCCCAAAAACCTATGTAAAAACTACTAAAAAACGTATGGCGGTTTAGAGTAATTCTATAGATTTATTAACTAATTTCTGATATTAATGAAGAGTTATATTATATTTTTTGATAAATATCATATAATTATTGCTTTAACCTTTAACAATTAATAGGAGATTTTAATATATGATAAGTGATAATGATACAGTAATTATTACCAATCAAGAGGCGGCATGGATGGAGCGTTGGATGTCGTCTGACCTCGCCATGAAGTGTCACCAATCACTGGGTCCTTATGGTTCTATGATTACAAGGTCAGAAGGGCATTTACTTTTTCAAGAGCTTAGTTCTCGCATTGATAACGCTAGCAGTACTATCACTTTAGCAGATAATAATACAGCTATCGAAGGTATCTCATTACCGCAGGGCAATATAACGGGAACTGAGGGGATATATACAACCGCTACTATTACTAACGAGAACAATGATTCCTCCCAAATATTGGGAGAAAATGCTGTAGTTGTAGAAGGTACTACTACAGAGTAATACAACCTCACCACTTCAAAAGCTGTTTTCGCAGCTTTTGAAGTAGTAAGCATTCACGGAAAAAAAGTTAAAGTACAAGACGTCATGGCTCAGAGCCGCTTTGCGGCGATGCGGCAATCCAAAAAAATGACTAAGAATGGAAATGGATTGCTTCGTCGGCATACGCCTCCTCGCAATGACGCTTGGCGGTCAGATTTTTTATTAATCATAAGAAAATAGCAAAAAAACCGTGAACGCTCACATTACCAGCAGAAATAGAGTTTCGAAAGAGCAATTGAAGGGGCTAAGAATTCTTATAAAGAAGAGTCGCATCACCATAACTAAAAAACCGCATTTTTTTATCTATAGCATATTTATAGATATTAGTTATTTCCTGATAACCAGCAAATGCACAAACTAGCATGAATAATGTAGATTTTGGCAAATGGAAGTTGGTAACTAACATATCAACAATTTGAAATTTAAATCCTGGTCTAATAAAAATGTCTGTTTCAAATCCACCATTTGTTATTTGCCCATTAAGAGAATTGGCAATTGCGTTACTTTCTAACGCTCGTAAGGTGGTAGTTCCTACGGCTATTATCCGTCTATTTTCCTTTTTTGCCTTATTAATCATATCTTCAGTTTTTTTATCTATATGATAATATTCTGAATGCATTTGATGTTGATCAATATCATCAGTTTTAACTGGTAGAAACGTTCCTGGTCCAACATGTAAGGTAATAAAGGCGGTTTCAATATTTTTTGCTTTAATTAACGCAAGTAAATCATCAGAAAAATGTAGTCCTGCAGTTGGAGCTGCTACTGCTCCAGGGCTTTTGCTATAAACTGTTTGGTATCTATTATTATCATCCTGTAGATTAGCCTCATCTAGTAAATTTCTGCCCCTTTTTATATAAGGAGGTAGTGGTATTTCACCATATTTTTCTAAAAATTCAAAAACTGAAATATTATCTAGATCGAATGCTATCTCAACCTGCCCCATCCCAAGTTTTTTACTGATAATAATCTCATTACCAGCAAACTCAAATTGATCTTCGATATTCAGTTTTTTTGACGGCTTGGCAAAACCATGCCAATAATTATTACTTATTTGCTTATTTAGATATAATTCGATCTTTTTGCCAGCTTTATTTAATAGCAATTTGGCTTTAATAACTTTACTATCATTAAATACCATTAAATCACCAGGGCATAGATAGTCAATTATATCATGAAACTTGGTCTGCACTAAGTGATTATTTGGTGCAGCTACCAACAAATTAGACTCATCTCGTTTTTTTTCTGGTTTCTGAGCTATTAATTCACTCGGCAAAATAAAATCAAAATCAGATAATTTCATTCAGGCGATACTTCCCCATCATCACTACCATCTTGCATAGTTTCATCTGTTTCAGGACTATCAGCAATCAACGCAGCAGAAACTACTTTTTCTTCTTGCTCGGTTTTAAATAATATTACACCACTAGTATTACGACCAGTGATACGTACAGATTCAAGTTTACACCTAATTAGTTTACCATTATTAGTAATTAGCATTAACTCATCAGATATATTAACCGGCATTACGCCAACAACTAAACCAGTTTTGTTAGATACATCCATATTAACAATACCACTACCACCACGATTAGTAATCCTATACTCATATGCTGAACTTCTCTTGCCAAAACCATTTTCCGTAACAGTGAGAATAAATTCTTCAGAAAGTGCCATTTCTAAAATCTGTTCTTTAGTTAAATTCACTCCAAATTCTTCTGGTGTAAATTCTTTACCATCAGCTATTAACAACCTGTTTTCTATAGGAATTGATCGATAAGCTTCTCTTTCATCTATAGTACATGATATGCCTTTTAATATGGTCATAGAGATAACGTAATCACTTGAAGCAAGTCTCATACCCCTTACACCATCAGAAGTACGGCTTTTAAATACCCTAACTGAACTAGCTGGGAATCTTATAGCTTTACCAGCTTTTGTTGCCAGTAACACATGATCTTCATCCTTACAAACTTTAACATCTATTAAATGATCATTATCATCAAGCCTGATAGCAATTTTACCATTGGATTGAATACGTTTAAAGTCTGATAAATCATTTCTTCTAATGTTACCTTGGCTTGTAGCAAAAATAATATTTAAATTATCCCACTCATCCTGATTTTCAGGTAATGGCATAATATTACTGATACGCTCTCCTTCTTTTAAAGGTAAAATATTGACTATTGGTCTGCCTTTACTCTGAGGATTACCAAGTGGTAATTTATATAATTTTAAGCTATATACCTGACCGGTATTGGAGAAAAACAACATTGGCGTATGAGTACTGCCAACAAATATTTGAGTAGTAATATCTTCATCTCTCATTGACAGACCAGACCTGCCCTTCCCTCCTCGGTTTTGGGCTCTGTAGGTAGCAAGAGGTACCCGTTTTATATAACCACCTAATGTTACAGTCACCACCATTTCTTCTCTTTGGATAAGATCCTCTATATCCTGATCAAAATCACCAAATTCAATGCTAGTAAGGCGGGGTGTAGCGAATTCTTCTTTAACTCTAATTAACTCATTTTTTAAAATCTCTAGAAGTTTCTCCCGTGATGACAAAATTGCAGTATAACCAGTAATTTCTTGTACAAGCTCACCAATATCGCCTTCTAATTTATTCTTCTCCATAGCAGTTAAACGTTGTAACCGCATTTCCAGAATGGCTTTTGTCTGTGCTTCAGTAAAATAGCATTTACCGTCATCAGCTATCATGGCTCTATCGTCAACAAGTTTCACTAAATCTATTATACTTGATGCATCCCAAGTTCTTTGCATTAGTTGCTCTTTAGCACTTGCCGGATCACTTGAAGATTTAATTATTCTAATAACCTCATCAATATTACTAACTGCAATAATTAACCCTAATAAAATATGTGCTTTATCACGAGCCTTATTTAGTAAATATATAGTTCTTCGAGTAATTACTATTTCTCTAAAATTAACAAAAGCCGCTATCACTTCTTTTAAGTTCATAACTTCTGGCATCCCGTCTTTTAGAGCCAACATAATCACCCCAAAACTAGTTTGTAACTGAGTATAAGAATATATTTGGTTTAGCACTACTTCTGTTACCACATCTTTCTTTACTTCAATTACTACTCGAATACCATCCTTATTTGATTCATCTCTAAGATCACTAATGCCCTCAATACGTTTTTCCTTAACTAGCTCGGCAATCTTCTCAACCAACTTAGCTTTATTAACCATATATGGTATTTCTGTAATAATAATAGCCTGCCTATTATTAGAAAGCTCTTCAATTTCTGTACGCCCTCTAGTTAGAATACTCCCCCTGCCCGTTAAATAAGCTGACCTAATACCGCTTGTACCAAGCACAATACCAGCAGTCGGAAAGTCAGGTCCTTTAACTACTGACATAAGCTCTAATATTTCTATATCATTATTATCAACATATAGGCAGCAAGCATCAATAATTTCTCCAAGATTATGAGGTGGAATATTAGTAGCCATACCCACAGCAATACCATTAGTGCCATTCACTAAGAGATTTGGAAACATTGACGGCAGTACCGTAGGCTCCTTCTCAGAACCATCATAGTTTGGGGCAAAATCAACAGTTTCTTTGTCAATATCTTCGACCAATGTATGAGTGACTTTTGCCATCCTTGACTCTGTATACCTCATAGCAGCAGGTGCATCACCATCTCTCGAGCCAAAATTACCCTGCCCATCAACCAGCGGTAATCTTAAAGAAAAATCCTGTGCCATTCTTACTAATGAGTCATAAATTGCCACATCACTATGTGGATGATATTTACCCATTACATCACCGACAATTCTTGCTGACTTACGATGAGGTTTGTTAAAATAATTAGAAGCTTCATACATTGCATAAATAACTCTACGATGCACTGGCTTTAGACCATCTCGTACATCTGGAATAGCCCTACTGACGATTACACTCATCGCATAATCTAAGTATGAGCCTTTCATCTCATCTTCAATGTTAACAGATATTAAGTTTTGATGATCTATAATAGTCACAGTTAGAACCTACATTTATTAAAGTAATATTCGAATGGTTTAAGTATAGTACATATTCGAAAGAAAATCTATTGTTGAATAATCGCAGACAGCCTCCTAACTGAAAAAGTTATTTTTTTTTCAAAATGGTTGAGATTTTATTGCTAATATTATATAATGTTAGTAACATACTAATTATTTGAGGTAAGTATGAAAGATAAAAGCCAAGGGGAAAAACTAACATGGGAAGAAGTTTTTGAACAATTATCACTAATACCAGGTGATTTTACATGTGATTTTCTCAATGCAGGTAGAGCAGATTTCCCAATTGAGGAAAAAGAGGAATCAAACAAATATAAATATAATGATACATATCCCTACTTCAGTGATTTTTGATCAATCTACAACTGTAGTACTAGATAGCCTCTTTTGTTACTTTGGAATGTCTGAACTTTAGATAAATTGGCAGGCTAAATAATGTTAAAACTCTTATGACATAGTAATAACGGTAATCACACGCCATAGTAGCAAAAAATAGTACTACCGAAAACACAAGACCTATCGTGACAATATAAGTTAGAATGGTTTTTTCAGGATTATTAGATTGTTTATTTGTTAAAATAGCTGTTAAATAAACAAATATTAATATAAAGCTAATAAAATTCTTAGTTACTATTTTTGGAAAGGCTTTTAAGTAACCCATTACTAGGTCTTTTACATGATTTTTTTTAAGATAAATACCATGTTTTTGTGCTTCGTTAGGATCAATAAGTAAATCGTCACTACAATACTCTGAACTCTTCATTAACAAGATGAAATTCTTCATCCGATGTTTAAGATAGGCTTGTGGATGATGGATTACAGCTCTTATATAACTAGATTCCAGCTCTTGTAATTTTATGGGGTCTGATGTAGAATCATAAATCCTATTATCACCAAATACTAAATAATTAACTAACGTAGGAGTATAAAGGGTTTTAAGCTTTGCAAAACTATATAAATTTTTATCTTCTTTAACATAGTCTGGTAGTAAATCATCATTATCTATTGCAACACTTACCCCTGCTATGTCAAATAATTGACGTAATTGGTTTGCATGACTATCCTTAGAAAAATGCTTAGCGAGTGCAGTATTACCATATATGATTATTACGGAAGTAATACTAGTGGCTGTTATTTTTGTCAACATGTTAGCTTTAAGAGAAACTGACAATACAAACAAAACTAAAATTGGTGCGATAAATTGTGCTTGAAATTTAACACCAACAACATAGAAGATAATTAATAATAGTCCAATAACTATCAAACAAGATGGTCGTTTTTGATGATAGCTATAAAAAACACAACTGGCTACTACAAAAAAACTTCCTAAGCCAAACCCTATATCTTTCCAAATTATACCGGATTGAGCTAATATATTTGGAAGAAATGGTATTACAAAATAAAGATATCTATATTTATTTTGTGGGTCAGCATAAAAAAGTAATAATACCCCACCCCACAAAAATACTAAATGCAATAATAGCATTATCTGTGGACCTTGATAGATGTGATTGAGTAATGACCATACCATTGACATTAAAGGTGGATGATGAGAAAAATAGTTTCCACTAATACTTTGTTCATATTGAGAAAAGCTATCAACCGTCATCCCACCAGGATAGGCTGATAAGAAATGTAAAAACATTAAGACGAAACATAAAATGATGGGATAATATTTACGCCAAAATTCTGTATAAAAAATATTTTTCATAATTTTAAAAAGCCTTGAGGTATTATAGATTCCTGCCGCAGCTCATAGGCGTCAGTTTAAGGAGTAAGTAAAACAGTATATTTGCACATAAGCGTCTATTAGCGAGCCCTAGTTAGGTGGCGTGGCAATCCATAAAAGAGTGGATTGCTTCGTCGGCTAACACCTTCTCGCAATGACATCTTGTACTTTAAACTTTTTTTCCGTGAACACTCACATTCAATCTACAACTGTAGTACTAGATAGCCTCTTTTGTTACTTTGGAATGTCTGAATTTCAGATAAACTGGCAAACTAAATAATGTTAAAACTCTTATGACATAATAGTAACGGTAATCAGATGCCATAGTAGCAAAAAATAATACTACCGAAAACACCAGACCTATCGCAACGATATAAGTTAGAATGATTTTTTCAGGGTTATTAGGTTGTTTATTTGTTAAAATAGCTGATAAGTAAACAAATATTAATACAAAACTAACAAGGTTTATGGTTAGAATCATTGGATATGTTCTTAAATATTTTACTACCCACTTTTTTAAGCGATTATTTTTAATATCTAGATTATGTTTTTGAGCTTCGTTAGAATCAATAAAGGCGTAGTGATAGAATCTCGAGCCTTTCATTAAAAAAGCAAAATTAACCATACGATGTTTTAAAAAAGCTAGGGGATGGTGCATTATGGCTTTTATATAAGCGGACTCCATCTCTTGCAATTTTATAGGGTCTGATGTCGAATTATAAATCCCAGTATCACCAAAGATTAATGTATCAACCCATTTTGCAGTATATTGTGCTTTAAGCTTTTCAAAACTATATAAATTTTTGTTTTCTTTAACATAATTTGGTAATAAATCATCATTATTTATTGCAACACTTACTCCAGCAACATCAAAAAATTGACGTAATTGCTCTGAATGACTATCGATAGAAAAATGTTTAGCAAGTGTAATATTACCATATATGATTATTACGGAAACAATAGTAGTGGCTGTTATTCTTGTCAACATGTTGGTTTTAAGATAAACTGACAATATGAATAAAATCAAAATTGGTGCTATAAATTTAGCTTGGAATTTAACACCAACAATATAAAAACAAATCAATAATAAGCCAACAATCACCCATAAAGGAGCTGTTTTTTGGCGGTAAGTCAAAAAAATACAAGTAGCTACACATAAAAAACTACCTAAGGCAAAAACTACATCTTTCCAAATTGTTGCGGATTGAGACAATATATTAGGCAGAAATGCAATTAACAAATATAGATATCTATATTTATTTTGTGTATCCGCATATAGAAGTAGTAATATTCCACCCCATAAAAATGCTAAATCTAGCAATAGCATCAATTGTGGACCTTTATAGATATGATTGAGTAACGACCATACCATTGACATTAAAGGTGGATGATGAGAAAAATAGTTTCCACTAATACTTTGCTGATATTGATCAAAACTGTCAGATGACACACCACCAGGATAGGCTGATAAGAAATGTAAAAACATTAAGACGAAACATAAAATTATAGGATAATATTTATGCCAAAACTCTGTATAAAAAATATTCTTCACAATTTTAAAAAGTCCTGTGATCGTTCACGATTTTTTTGATATTTTCTTAATGATGAATAAAAAATCTGCTTGCCAAGCGTCTATTAGCGAGGAGCCGCTTTGCGGCGACGCAACAATCCAAAAAAGTGACCAAAAAATGGATTGCTTTGCCGACTTACGCCTCCTCGCAATGACAGAAGCATCTAGAACATTAACGGATTAGATATACTCAACAAACTCTATTTTTTACGAATTATTTCTAATACATAATCCCTTTGAGTATCACTAGGCTTACCAGTTTCCTTAACTATTTTATAATCTAATTGATGCTTTAAACATAACTGCTTTATTCGACCAATGACTCTTGTTGAGGAAGTAATAAACATTCTACCATTATCCGATAGCAACTCAAATCCTTTCACCATAAGAGATGTCATAAAGTCATCATCAACATCATAAAAAGCACGGCTAAGTGGTTTTCTGTTAGGTGCTATAGCTTCAAAATCAGCTTTTGATATACTATCCCAAGGATCCCTTGCAACAATTATATCTACCTTACCTACAAAATTTGATAGCAAAGGTGATACCCCATACCCCTTAAACAAATGCACTTTCTTTGTATCAATGTTATTAAGTAGCAAATTATCTGTGGCACATTGTAACGCATATTCATTGATGCCACTTCCAATAACTGTATTGGCACCATTTTTTACAGCTATTATACCTAATGGAAGGCATCCAAATCCTACATCTGCAACCACTTTGTTTTTTAATAAATTATTTTCTATTAAAAATTCTGCAAACATTTTAGTTAAACCTCCAGGAGGATAAGCATTAACGTTATTAATAACAAAATCGTTGTTAAGAACTTGTACATGATATGGTGTTTTTTTACTGAGCAGGTATGTTATGTATTTTTCTGCCACTGGATTTATTTGTCCCATAGATTGAGTACTTAATAAAAGTAAAGCAAATGGTAGTAAAAAATAAAATTTTAAACGTGTTGTCATTTTTTTGACTCCTCTATATTATTGATAAAATTATATTAGTATTACAGCATAATAATGTGTATGTTACCCCTCTGTCAAACGCAATTTTTTAAACACACCAATTCTAAATTCAAAACCAAACGATGGTCTGTAAGCCGGATTTTGTATAGATAATATTTCTATTATCTATTGCAGTTATTTATCTAGGATAAATGTTACCATTTACCTCAAGCGATCTACCCGCACTACTTCTAGTCAGAGATGCCTAGGAACACGTAAGTTCTGTAGTGCCTATTTGATCTTGCTCTTGGTGGGGTTTACCATGCGTAGCTTGTTACCAACCTACCGGTGTGCTCTTACCACACCATTTCACCCTTACCAAACTATGTTAAATTATAATTTGGCGGTATATTTTCTGCGGCACTTTCCCTAAAAGATTACTCTCCCGCTGGACGTTAACCAGCACCATATCTCTGTAGAGTCCGGACTTTCCTCGTAAATTCTAGTATAGATTTTTACGCAACTGCACGACCATCGAGGTGATTATGTTTTAATATAGTTGACTCGTCAATGATTATTTTTTACTAGATCACTTAGTGCTAGCTAAAAATCTGTTATTATTAATTTTTTCAAGATAATAATGGTTATAAATTTATGGTAGTAAGTATAAAATTTGCCGCTGAATTACGGAATAAATTACATGGTTTAAATCTTTCTAACCCGCAACATCTAAAATTTTATCAAGAAATGTCATTTATTTTTATTAAAGGTAATGAAAATGAAATATTACAGATATACAAAGATATTAAGGGCAATAAGACCGTAGGGATAGGATTTAACATGGATAATCCAAAAGCAAGAATTGTTTGGCAGGCAATATTTCAGGGTTTGATATCATTTGACAAAGTTTATAATGGTGAGCAAACTATTACAACCCAACAATCTCGAATGATATACGACTACAAGAGTGCTGTTAATCGCACGGAATTAAAAAATATTTATGGCAAGTCTTGGGATAGGCTGAAACCTAATGAAATGCTGATGATTGAGGATCTGTATTGGAATGGTGGTAATAAGCTAGTGGGTAAGTTTACAAAGTTTTTTAAGCATATGGTTCTTTATACTGAAAGTTCTAAGTTAAAATATCTAGCACAAGTATTAATAGAAGTAAGAGAAGGTTCTAATAAAGAAAGAGTTAGGGGAATTCAGAATCGTAGAAATGTGCAAAGCGAAATAGGTGATTCGTCCAAATGCCCTACCCTACTCCCATATAGTGGGTATTCTCATGATTTTTTTTGCAGCGACCTCTTGTAAAGTAGACTATAAGTTACTATATCAAAACTTATTAAGTTGATTTATTTAATTGGAATTAGGAGAGTATATGGCAAAGATCATAGGTATAGATTTAGGAACAACAAATTCCTGCGTTGCAGTAATGGAAGGGAAAGAGCCAAAAGTCATAGCAAATGCTGAAGGAATTAGAACTACTCCATCAATGGTAGGATTTACTAACAGTGGTGAAAAGTTAATTGGCGAATCAGCAAAACGTCAGGCTGTAACCAATCCAAGAAATACTTTATATGGTATTAAAAGATTGATAGGTAGAAATTTTTCTGATCCTATGGTTCAAAAAGATCAAGATCTTGTACCATACCAAATAGTAAAGGCTGCTAATAATGATGCTTGGGTTGAAGTTAACGGAGAAAAATATTCGCCAAGTCAAATTAGTGCTTATATTCTGCAGAAAATGAAAGAAACAGCTGAAAATTATCTTGGTGAGAAGGTAACGCAAGCAGTTATTACTGTACCAGCATATTTTAATGATGCACAGCGTCAAGCAACTAAAGATGCTGGAAAAATTGCTGGTTTGGAAGTATTAAGGATTATCAATGAACCAACAGCAGCAGCTTTAGCATATGGTTTTGACAAAGCTGAAAGCAAAATAATTGCAGTTTATGATCTTGGTGGCGGTACGTTTGATGTCTCAATTTTAGAAATAGGTAACGGTGTATTTGAGGTTAAATCTACCAACGGTAATACTTTCCTTGGTGGAGAAGATTTTGATTCGAGAATTCTAGATTATTTAATTGATGAATTTAAGAAAGAAAGTGGTATGGATTTACGCAAAGATCCTTTAGCTTTACAACGTCTGAAGGAAGCTGCGGAAAAAGCTAAAAAAGAATTATCATCTGTAGCTCAAACTGATGTTAATTTGCCATATATTACGGCTGATAGTTCAGGTCCTAAACATTTAAATATAAAGTTTACTAGGGCAAAATTAGAATCCTTAGTGGCAACGTTAATTGATGATACAATAGAACCATGTAAGAAAGCTTTAAAAGATGCTGGGCTAAAAGCTTCGGATATTCAGGAAGTAGTGCTTGTTGGCGGTATGACTAGAATGCCAAAAGTTATTGATAAGGTAAAAGAATTCTTTGGTCGTGAACCACATAGAGGAGTAAATCCTGATGAAGTTGTAGCTCTAGGTGCTGCTATTCAAGGTGGGGTATTAAACAAAGAAGTTACTGATATATTATTACTAGATGTTACTCCTTTATCTTTAGGAATCGAAACTCTTGGCGGGGTATTTACTAGGCTGATTGATCGTAATACAACTATTCCTACTAAGAAAAGTCAAACATTTTCTACAGCCGATGATAACCAACATGCCGTAACTATTAGAGTTTTCCAAGGCGAACGAGAAATGGCAGCTGCTAATAAGCTACTTGGGCAATTTAATCTTGATGGTATACCGCCGGCAGCACGAGGAACCCCTCAAATTGAAGTAACTTTTGATATAGATGTTAATGGTATAGTACATGTTTCTGCCAAGGATAAAGCTAGTGGTAAAGAGCAAAAAGTGACTATCCAGGCTTCTGGGGGGCTTAGTGATGCAGAAATTGAACAAATGGTAAAAGATGCAGAAAAAAACGCTGAGGACGATAAAAAGCGTCGTGAACTAATTGAAGCTAAAAATAATGCCGACAGTTTGGTTTATTCAACCGAAAAAACTCTAAAAGAACATGATAGCAAAATATCAGTTAGTGATAAGCAAGAAGTAGAAAACGCTATGACAGAGTTAAAAGCAGCTTTAGAATCTGATAATCTTGAAGAAATTAAAGCGAAAACTGATACTCTTATGGCAGCAAGTATGAAAATCGGAGAAGCTATGTATAAATCTCAGTCAGGAGATGATAGTACTGAAAAAGCTGAGGCAAATAATGAAGATAAAGTAGTTGATGCTAATTACGAGGATGTAAGCAATAAGTAATTAGTAATAAAATTAGTTAACATTATACTGTCATTGCGAGGAGCTACCTTTAGTAGTGACGAAGCAATCTAATGAATGTGGATTGCTTTGTCGCAGCAAAGCTGCTCTGAGCCATGACGTTTTGGCTAAAAATAAAATTTAAAATAAGATATCCTTATTATGTCTACAAAAGATTATTACCAAGTACTTGGCGTTAATAAAACTGCTACTCAAGCAGAAATAAAGAAGGCTTATCATAAATTAGCGATGCAGTATCATCCTGACCGTAATACACAGGATCAACAAGCAGAAAAAAAGTTCAAGGAAGTAAGTAGTGCTTATGATGTGCTAAAAGATGAACAAAAAAGAGCAGCCTATGATCGTTTTGGACATGATGCTTTTCATAATTCAGGGGCAGCATCATCAGCTGGCAGACAGAGTGGCAGAGGATTTAATCCTGATTTGAATGATATATTTGGTGATTTTTTTAATGATTTTATGGGTGGGGGAGCAAGAAGGCAACACCAACCAACTACAGTCAGAGAAGCAGACCTAAAATATGATATCACAGTTACTTTGCCAGAAGCATTTCGTGGTATCGACAAGAATATTAGTTTTACTAGTGAAGTGAAGTGTACACCATGTAATGGTAGCGGCTCAGAGAATAATAATACTGGTATGACTAAATGTGATGCTTGTGGAGGGCAAGGGGCTACAAGAATACAACAAGGCTTCTTTACCTTAGAACAAACTTGTATAAAATGCCAAGGTGCAGGACAAATAATTAAAAATCCCTGCAAAAAATGTCATGGTCAGGGGCGTTATTCACAACACAGAAATTTATTGGTAAATATTCCAGCTGGCATTGAAGAAGGAACAAGAATAAGGCTTACTGGTGAAGGAGATGCTGGAATAAGAGGAGGCAGTAACGGGGATTTGTATATTTTTGTTACTATTAAGCCGCATGATCTCTATAAAGTTGATGGAATTAACTTGCATTGTAGATTGCCTATTAGCTTTATTAAAGCTATTTTAGGTGAAGAAATAGAAGTACCAGATATAGAAGGGGGAAAGGTAAAACTAAAAATACCAGCCGGTACACAAAACGGCGAACAACTTAGGCTAAAAGGTAAAGGTATGTCTAAGGTTAGGTCAACCGTTAGAGGTGACATGTTTGCCCACATACATATTGAGATACCAAAAAATCTTACTAAAAAGCAAAAAGAATTATTGGAAATGCTAGATAAAGAATTGGCAAGTGATAAAGATGAAGATGATACTAATTTTTTTAACAAAATGAAAAGCTTATGGTCATAACATATTTTTTGGATCAGATAAAGTTCTGATATAATGCACCACATAGTAAAATATCGGGGTGGTTACTATGGTAAAAAACAGTTTAAATAAATAACTATTAAATATTAAAGACATCATTTGTCCGTAAGGCACCACCCCAATAGCTGTAACAAAGATAATTACAATCGATGTATCAACAAATAACGATATTGCACTACTCAAATTTCTTAGAAAAAGGTATTTATTGTTTGTAAGTTTGCGAATCAGTAAATAAAGTCTTATATCTATCATCTGAGCCGTATAGCTAGCTATCATTGAACCAAACAGTGAGATGCTATATGCTCCAAATACAGAATCAAAAGTATTATTATCAATTTTTGACCAGGTAGTAGCTTGTAGATGACCCATAAAACTTATAATACATAATACTAAAATATTTATACTAGTTGCCAATCTAACACAAAATTGTGCTTTTTCTTTTCCATAAAATTCTGATATTAAGTTAGTTATTAGAAAAGTGACCGGATAAAAAATCGCACCAACAGATAGCTCAAATGTATAAATAGAGAAAATAGGTAAATAAACAAATTTCTGATATACTAAGTTGCTAGCTACTATTAACACAACGAATAAAGCACATAAGGAAACATAAATTTTTTCTTCTAACTGCATATATATACTAAAAAGTGATTAAAAATGGATTGCCACAACCTACTTGTGTGGTCTCGCAATGACGTTTGAGGATATTGCAAGCTTCACAACCGTATATTAGCGAGAAGTCGTTTTACGACTACGAAGCAATCCAGTTATGAAACCAAGAGTAATGTCATTCCCGCATGAGTGGAAATCTATAATATTTCATGACTTTTTTAGATATCTACTTTCGCAGGGATAATATCTTTTTATCAGTCACCTGAAGAGACTTCTCCCATAAGATCAGATGCATCACTACTATAACCACTACTATAATCATGCAGCTCTAAAATATGTTTATCTACAGACTCCAGTATAGATTGAAATTTTTGTTGTACCAAGGATGGATAGGAATCTATATTATCTAGTATATTCTGAGGAACATATGTTGCTTTTAATTTTAACAAAGCGTTTTCTACAGTACACCTATATTTAAAATCATCATATACAGGTATATTAAGTCCATCAAATACACCAAATATCTCTAGAATATTTGGATTTGGAATATGCAAATTTCTCACAGCTTCAAGTATTATCTTAGAATTTTGTATCTCAACGATGTATCTCTCATCAAGTCCAAATGATATGGATATCTCATCAATTTTAAATGATAAATTATCTCATTGACATTTCATTTAAAACAAAATCAATTAATTTTCTTGAAATACTTGCTCTCTCTGGTAATGTAGGAAGTGTATCTACATTAAACCATTGAGCATCTTCTATTTCTTTTTTATCCAATGTAATGTTGCCTGATAAATAATCAGCTTTGAAAGCAATCATAAAACTATCAGGAAATGGCCAAGTTTGACTGCCAACATAAGTTATATTCTTTACTTCAATACCTACTTCTTCTCTAAGCTCGTGCTTAATAGCCATTTCTGCCGTTTCTCCTATATCTACAAATCCAGCAATTGCACTGTACACTTCCATTGGGAATTTAGGTGAGCGTGCAAGGAGAATTTGATTTTTATTCTTTACTAACACAATAATTGCTGGAGAAAATCTAGGAAAAAATGAGCACTTACACATAGTGCATTTTTTCTCAGTTGTTTTAATCATAGATTTGAGTGGATGACCACACTTGCCACAAAACTTTGATTGAATATCCCACTGTAACCAATGATATCCCTTCAAAACAAGTTCTTGTAGGTTAGAACTTATAGTTGATAAATAAGGTTTAACTGATAAAACTTCATAATCTAATTCATTAAAATTTTTATCGGAAGATGCCAACTCACAATTAAGTACAACTGTTGAATCAAGTAAGTGAAACGCATTTATTGTAGTAATATTAAGTTCTGCTAGTTTTTTTTTAAAAGAAGAGATTGGGGTATTTATTTTTTTGTTTATTAAAATACCATCTTCAGTAAAAAATATAGAAGGATTATCTTGAAATAAAGTCATAAAATATGCCCAATCAGGTTCATTACTTTCAATACTAGTGCATATTGCCACCATTTATTTCTCCTAAAATTTCCCATTGTACTTTATACTTATCAACAAAGATAAATCCACCTAGATTATTTGAGGCTTCAGATAAAATAGTGTGCTTGGTTTCCTCATCAACAAAAAATAGTATCTTGTTGTTTTGCCATAATTATAATCTTTTTAATTAAAATAACTAGGTTGTGTGCAGGAAATTTGAATAGACCTGACGATAATGGTAGGAACTTATAACAATATCAACAGCCTATTTGGTAGCTATAAGAATTGCAACCATGTCCTTCACACAACCTAACAAAATAGCTTGTACTACTATTTTAGATAGAATGCAATAAAACTTTTATTTAGTAACTGAGGGATGCTTTTTTAGTAGGTAATTAAATTCTGCACCATATATAAAAATCATGTTAATAATATAAAAGAACATTAGAGTTAATATTATATTATTAAGTGAACCATATATTATGCTTAATTGCTTATAATCTTTTATGAGAGTAGATACTAAATATCCACTTAGCACCCATAAAATTACTGTTAATAAAGCTCCAGGAACTACCTCTGTAAAATTTAATGTTATATTAGGGACGATATAATATAATGATGATGAGGTAATAAATAATGAACAAAAAATTATAACATATCGTAAAATAGTTAGAGTTAGCATATGTTCTTCCATTATTTGTAAAATCATTGGTAGTTTTGTCAATATTATTGGCACTATAATTAGAATGAACATAGCAAAAGTAACAAATATGCTGATTACTAAAAACTGTACTATGCTAAGTAATCTTCGTCTTATGTATGGAGGTGGTGATTTTATTTCATATACCCTATTTAAAATTGTTCTTAAACATTCAACAAAAGATGATGCGGTCCATATACTTCCTACTATCGCTAAGGTCATTAGACTTTGAGGTGGAGTTTTACTAAGTTCATTTATCCTAGTTTTTATTGAGTCAGTAGCCAATTCTGGCATACTCTCAAGAAAGATAGTTATAAAATTCTTTCCAAGTTCTGAGGCACCAATAAAGCTTGTTAGTGCTAATAAAAAAACTAAAAAAGGAAAAATTGCCAGGAGTATCATAAATGACATATACCCTGAATGTTCAATGCCATCATGTTCAATTGTTTTTAAAATTGCCTGATATAGGCATCTTATAATTCTTTTCATCAACTGACTTTATTTTATTTTATATAGTTAAAATAATAACGAACAATTATAGCTAATAGGAGAAATAGATTGCTTCGTCGCCGCTAAAGCGGCTCTGAGCCATGACGTTTGAGGCTTACAACATCCCCAGTGTCATTGCAAGAAGCTACTTTAGTAGCACGTACCTAACCGTCATTGCGAGAAGCTACTTTAGCGGCGACGAAGCAATCCATATGACAAGCTTCATGGACCCCCATTATCATTCCTACCACCTAATCATGATCATTATTTATAGCTGTTACCAAAGAGTTTTTTAAAGCAAGAGCATTTTTATTATATTCTTTAATAAACTCTGGTAGCTTAGAACATATTATATCAATATTTTGTTGAACCTTTTCTATTGCTTTAAATATGGTTAATGGACAATCAACGCGATTAACAGTTAACATATCGCGTAAAAATTGATCATCATAAATATCTGCTGTAGGTCCAACTAAGCAAGGCACTCCTAAACTTAAGCTCTCTAAAACTATCATAGGCGAACATTCTGAATTAGTAATGTACAAAGTTAAATTAGTATTGGCAATTAATTTTATTAATTCTTGATGTGGTAATTGCTCAGGAAAAACTTTAAGCTCTACATCCTTCATCATCCAAGAAGCATGTTTATCGTCATTAAAATGGCAATTACTATAACAAGCAACCTTATCTTTAAACATACTTATTGCTGCAAATTGAGGATAGATATTCTTTATCCATATGCTAGAGGCACTCCATATACCAATTGTGAACTTACCAGTTTCCTTGGAGACCATCTTTCTTTCAGGTAGTAATGGTATGAAGTTTTGTAATAAATAAGATTGGATACCATTAGTTATCAGAAATTGTTCTAAACCTTTCTTCAGGGTGATAATAGCCTTAATTTTATTTTGCTGATATAAATTCAACCACTTATAAAAATCTTGGCAATGATGAGAATCTACCCATTGGGCAGGGGAACCATGCCATAAAAAGTAAATATCTAAACTATTATCAACTTTAAGTTCATGTAGCTTTTCTACTAATTGAACATGAACATCAAGCCCACCTGATATAATTAATTTTTTAATGCCTGTCTTTATAATTAACTGTGCTATTTTAGTGATAATCTTGTTAGGTAAATTAACATAACTTAGCAAAGCGTTTGCTTTCCCTATAGGAAAAGGAATTGTTTGGTCAAATAATTCTTTAGTAGAGTTAGCAACTCCAGGAAAAGCATTAGAATAGATTACATAAATAGGATCAATATCTTTTTGCTGTCCCTGATATTTGATTATAAAATTTTTAAAATTATCATAGTCATTTTCTGAAGAGTAAGAATAAAGCATGGTAATTATTCGTCTAGCAAACAACCTAACCCAATAATATTTTAGAAGAGGTCGTACTATCTTCTTTAAAAAATGAATAGAACGGATTTTATTAATAATAGAGGGAGCTTCCCCCTTATTAACAAGATTGATATCTCTTAAAATTTGTTGCTTTGTTTGTAGCTTTTGTTTTTTGCTATGGTTTTTTACTGAACTCTCGATAAATGAATGCCATGAGTTTTGTAGCTGAGTTTTATTGGCAAAGATTTTTTGATAAGCAAGAAAGTTTTGTTGTTTAATCTTGGTAAGTAGTTCTCTGTCAGAATTTAATTTTTTTATTGTATCCGTAAAATACGGATGCTCCCTATTAATTATAAACTGATGTTGTATATCAGGTAGCACCTCACGAACAATTCCCACATCAGTAGTAATAATTCCACAACCAAATGCCATCGCTTCAATAAGCGTCAGCGGTGTTCCTTCTTGCACGGATGCTATTAGCAATATATCTGTTTCTTTTAGAGTATCCCAAACTTCTTGTTTCGAGTGTAGCCGCTGATTTTTATCTATTATACATCTTTTGATATGAATTTTCTCATGATCAAGCTGTTCTAGGGCTGGGATAATTACCGTTTTCAGACCTTTATAATCATCAATAGTACTATACCAACTTTCCCAAGCACTATTACCGATCCATGTGACAACTAACTTACTAGATCCTAAATCAAGTTTAGGGGCATTTTCGGAATCTGGAATTAATACATTATCATAAATTACTTGCCAAGGTTTTGGATATTCGGTGATATTTGCATAAATATCATATAATCTTTTAGAGCTAGTGTAGTAATTATCAATAAATCGGAAAGTTGGTAAGTTTTTTAAGATATCAGCTTCATTTTCAATAAATAAATGATCAGGTATGCTAATGGTAATGGCAATATTTAATAATTTTTCAATATTACTATTAGTGCTAATACCATCATCTGCTATAATTTGCAGTAAGTGCGTCAAATACCCACGATAAAAGAAATGTATTAATTTAATAGAATTATATTGGTTTAAGCTAATTAAAAAATCCTCAGATGTTTTATAATCACAGCTATAAATTATATGACAATCATATTGATCATTTAGTAAAGATTGCACAGACAAGGCAACGCTATCAAAAGCCCATCCCCTAACATCAGCTACTAAAATCAGGATTTCTTTGGAATTCATAAATTTACGCTAAATAACTCTAATAATCCAGTTTCTAATTCACATGTTGCCCTATAATTTAAAATATGCTGAGCCAATTCTGGGCTGCCAACAGAACTATTCACACTACCAACTTGACTTGGTAGATATTTTATCCCTTTGACACCGGCAATTTTATCAATTAGTTGAATAAGTTCATTTATAGAATAAGCTCGCCCTGTACAAACATTTATTATTGGAGCTGATGACGCAGCAATAGATAAGGCTCTAACGCACATATTTGTCACATCTGAAACATGGATAAAATCACGACTTTGATTTCCATCACCAAAAACAACTAACTCTTTTCCCTCTGTTACTTGTTGTTTAAATATTGATATCACACCAGAATAATCAGAACCTCTAATTTGCCCTTTACCATAAACATTAAAAAGGCGTAAACCACAACTTTTAAGAGATTTAAGCTCGCCAAAAGCCCTAGCTTGCAGCTCGCAAGCATATTTATCCACTGCATAAGGAGATAGCAGACTCACCTTACCATTTTCTTTTAGAGGTAAATCACTGACTGCACCATAAACAGCAGCAGATGATGCATATACCACGGGAATATCTTGTTTACTTGCCTGAAGGAATATATTAATAGCCCCCGTTAAATTTACTTGATGGCTGTAATGCCAATTATTAATTGATTGCTGCACATTTGCTAGTGCTGCAAGATGAAAACAACCATCAATATTTCTAAATATTTTTTTTACAATATCTTGGTCTAAAATACTTCCTTGAATAAATTCAACATTTTTATAAACTGAATTATTAAGGTTACCAGTTGAGAGATCATCTAATATGACAAGCTGGTGACCTTCTTTTAATAGTAGGTTAACCAGGTGTGAACCAATGAAACCAGCACCACCAGTAACTAAATATCTTGACATAGATTATTAATAAGTTTAATTCAACTATACTCAAATCATTTGAGTATAGTTCATGTTATAGAGTTATTATAAAGAAAAATAAATGAAAAAAATCATCATTTTTACAAATACAGATTGGCACTTTTATAACCATCTTCTGCCAATTGCTTTGACCGCTAGAATGAAAGGATATGAAGTAAAGGTGCTAACAAATATTAGTGAATTTAAAGATAAGATAGAACAACATGATTTACCAGTAATTCCAATTTCAATAAAGCGTGGGAGTATTAACCCTTTTACTGATTTGCTATTATTAATCAAGTTAATTAGAATATTAAATAAGGAAAAGCCTGATATATTACATAATTTTACTATAAAACCAATTTTTTATGGAAGTATAAGTGGCTTTTTGTGCAATATACCACAAATTATTAACAATTTTGTTGGTATGGGTTTAATTTTTATCAGTAATAATTTCCTAATAAGATTGGTTAAAAGCATTATAGTTAGAGTAATATCCCTAGTAGGATATTATAAAAGCATGTTATTTATCGTACAAAATGATGATGATTTAGCTTTAATTGTGAAACTAGGTATAGCACCCAAAAATTTAGTCATTAAACAATGTAGTGTTGGTATAGAAACTAAGAAATTTCCTTTCCTACCAGAACCATTAGGTAATAAAATAGTGGTGGCAGTGGTAGCTAGAATGCTTATTGATAAAGGTATATATGAATTTATATACGCTGCAAAAATATTAAAACAAAAAGGTCTAGATGCTGAATTTTGGTTAGTTGGTGAGCCTGACCAAGGGAATAAACAGTCAATAGCACAATCCATATTAGAAGACTACCAAAATCTAGGATATATCAAATATCTTGGCTATCAGAAAAATATCAAAGAAATATGGGAAAAAGCTCATATTGCCGTATTACCCTCCTACCGTGAAGGGCTAAGTCGTAGTCTTTTAGAGGCTGGGGCATATGGTAGAGCTATTATTACTACTGATGCTCCAGGTGGCAGAGAATTAATACAAAACAAAATAAACGGGTTATTAGTAAACCCCCAAAATACAGAAGATTTAGCAATAGCTATGGAGTTACTAATCACTATGCCTTCATTGAGAAAACACCTTGGTGAAAAAATTCGACAATATATTTTAGAAGAATATGACAACCAATTAATATCAGAGAAGATGGTTAATTTTTATGACTAACCCGAATAGTATACTCGTGAGCGTTCACGGCAAAAAAGTTAACATACAAGACGTCTATTAGCGAGGAGGCTTAAGCCAAGAAGCAATCCATTCCTGACCATTTTATGGATTGCCGCGTCGCCGCAAAGCGGCTCCTCTCAATGACGTTTTGTACTTTAACTTTTTTCCGTGAACGCCCACCTTAATTGACATTAAAGTATCGCCTAAAGGCGAAGGCGTTAACCCTACCCTACTTAACTACGTAAAACTTAATAACTAACCCCAATTTCGGATTAACTTCGTTAATCCAAAATTGGAATAATAATGTAAACAATTAGGCTAGAAGCGGTTCATCGCCTGATTGTTAAAATAATAAAAATGCCTAATAATTAGGTTAAAATGCATTCGTAGAACCGGTTCAAGAATGCTTTTTTCCTTATTGCTTTACCTGTTTTTGGATTAGAATTTTTAAATTCTAATCCAAAACTGAGGTAACTAGTCAAATAATTCAATTATTTTCTTTCTTTGTACCTTGAGCATTATTGATAGTTGATTGTTGTTGATTCATCAGTTTGTTCTTTTCTTCTATTGAATTAAGAAAAAAATAAGTAAATGTTAGAAATGCAATTAGCATAGGAATAAAAACAAATATAACGGCATTGCGTTTTCTAA
>JAJIYL010000069.1 GCA_020881195.1 Rickettsia endosymbiont of Pseudomimeciton antennatum
CCATCAGGGCTATAGGGTAAATTTAAAGTGATTTATTAACTATAAGCCGGATACATGACTGCATTCGATTTTTTTGCTGTTATATATTATTTTTTTCTTGCATTATCGGGTAGGTCCATACATGGATTGCTTCTTGGCTTAAGCCTTCTCCCTAATAGACGTCTTGTACTTTAACTTTTTTCCGTGAACGCTCACAGTCATTTTGCTTAGTCTATTCCTCCAAAGATATTTTTAGTAATCAACCTTCCGAGAACTGGTCTAATATATCTCCAAGTACCGTTTGGTCATTTTCATTCCACTGAGCAATTGCTTCTCTAGCTTCTGTATTACTAGATTTTTTCCATAACTCTTCCCATTGACCCTTTAGAAAGCCATCGGCTAAAATATCCTGGTTCATGTAATGAAGCTTAAATGCTAACATGGCAGAAGTAGTTTGAGAATCTAGTTTACCTAAATTTTCACCTGCATCTTTTAATACTTTATATCCCAACTTTTCAAGTTGCTTTTGAACAAATTCAATATCTTCTGTCCTTTGTTTCTGCTTATCTTTGTAAGAAATTATTATTTCTGGATCTGCTGTCCTTTTCTCAAAGGAATAAAAACCAAAATTGTGCTCAATTCCTTTTTGTTCTGAAGCCTTAGCGAATGTTTGCCATGGGAAATATGGTCCTGGTCCTATTTTTCTTTCAGGAGTCCAGTCACTATGCCCCAGTATCATCTTTTGATCAGACTGTACATATAGTTGTCAAATATTCTTGCAACTCTATACCAGCCTTTATCTGCTTAGGGGTGTATTCTTCTAACCCAGTATTTACATAATTAACTCCTATTGAAAAACTATTCATATCATTATCTAATATTTTTCTGGTACGTGAGGGTTTAACTTACTGTTATACTTCAACCCACCAGCTCCTGCATGATAAGCTCTACAAATCATAGGAACAAATTGAAATATTTCCCCTTCCTTATCTATCAGAAAATGAGGAGAGGTTTTATGTTTTTCGTAAGCAGCAAACGTATCTTTAACAGTCGGTGATACTGTATAGTTATGAACAGTGTAGGGAATAGATTGCTGACCTTTAAAGTTTTTATCTACTATGTCAGGATTTCTTACATTATTACGTAAATTGTAATTATTACATTTTCCTTCTTCAGGAGATTTATCTGGATACCAAGTATCTATATTAGCACGCAGATAAGTAGTATTGAACTTTAAATTATCTTTCATGGCATACCTATTTTTTAATGATTTTTAATGCCATTATTAGTGACTAACAACAGCACTATTTAACTCTATCCAAGATGCTACCCTATGTCTAGTAAAACTTAAATGTAATTTACCCATCACAACCTAGTGAAAACATAATCTTTAATAAAAATGGCTAATAATCTTATTTTTCAGATTAAAAATAAGATTATTAGCTAAAAATTAGGTTAAAATGCATTCGTAGAACCGCTTCAAGAATGCTTTTTTCCTTATTGCTTTACCTGTTTTTGGATTAGAATTTTTAAATTCTAATCCAAAACTGAGGTGACTAGTCAAATAATTCAATTATTTTCTTTCTTTGTTATCTTGAGCATTATTGATAGTTGATTGTTGTTGATTCATCAGTTTGTTCTTTTCTTCTATTGAATTAAGAAAAAAATAAGTAAATGTTAGAAATGCAATTAGCATAGGAATAAAAACAAATATAACGGCATTGCGTTTTCTAA
>JAJIYL010000070.1 GCA_020881195.1 Rickettsia endosymbiont of Pseudomimeciton antennatum
GCAATATCTATACCAATTGTGGTAACTTCCATATGGACCTCCTTATTGTTGTTTAGGATTCATTTCCTATCCTAGAAGATTAGCATTTGCTTCTCATTCTGTATATAGGGTAGGTCCATACCATTATTTCTGGTTACTTTTTTGGATTGCTTCGTCGCTAGCCGCTCCTCGCTAATAGACTCTTGGCGGTCAGGTTTTTTATTCATCATAAAAAAATAGTAAAAAAAAGTATGGTACTATGGTTACGCCTTCTCGTTGCTATGGTTTTAAACCGTCCTGGAACTTAGCTTATTCGGTTAATCTCAGCTTGCTTCAATAACTTCTCAACTTTATCAGCATTATCAAATCCGTGATCATAATGAAAACGAATTTCTGGTGAATATTTTAAATTAATTTTAGCAGTTATAAAATTTCGTATAGCATATCTTGAATTATTTAAAGATTCAGTAAGTTGTATTTCATTAAGAACCGTATTAAACGGTAAAAAATAACAATCTGCTACTTTTAAATCAGCAGTAACTAAGACCTTGGTAATAGTTACCGGACAATTAATCAGCCGTTCATCTAACATCTTACCACGTCTTAGTACTTCCACTAATGCTGCATTTATTAATGATGCAACTTTTTTTTGTCTTGAGGATTTGTCTCTATCAGAAATTTTTTGCATTTACAATAATTGTTTTTTTTCTTCAATAATTTCAAAAACTTCTACGATATCGGATTGTTCAATATTCTCATAATTTTCAAAAGCGATACCACATTCAAAGCTCTCGTGAACTTCTTTGACATCATCTTTAAAACGTTTGAGAGTTTTAATTTTTCCCTCGTGAATAACGATATTGTCTCGTAATAAGCGAGCCCTAGCACCTCTTTTAATAGTACCCTTGGTGACATAACTGCCTGCAATCTTACCAACTTTTGAGACGGTGAATATTTGTCGGATTTCAACTGTACCAATATATTGCTCACGAATAATTGGTGAAAGCATACCGCTGACTATTGATTTAACATCGTCTAGTAAATTATAGATAAGAGAGTAATATCTAATATCCACTTTTTCTCTTTCTGCCAGAATCAAAGCATTATTATTAGTCCTAACGTTAAAACCAATAATAATAGCATTTGATGCTTTAGCTAAGGTAACGTCTGACTCCAATATTCCACCTACTGCGTGATGTAAAATTCTTACACGAACTTCATCACTTGGCAGCTTTAATAGACTGGTAACGATTGCTTCAATCGAACCTTGTACATCGCCTTTAATAATTACCGGTAACTCCTTTATCATGCCAGTGCTGCCAGAGGCTTTTAGGAATAATTCTTCTAGGCTTGATCTTTTGGTAACAGAAATTTTCTTTTCTTTTGCCAGGCGTTCACGATATTCTACAATATCCCTAGCTTGTTTTTCATTCTGCACCACATTAAACTGATCACCTGCCCGCGGAGCTTCATTTAAACCATAAATCTCTACTGGTAAAGTTGGCTCTGCTTCAGTGATGTCCAATCCTTTATCATTATTCATTCTCTTAATTCTGCCATATTTCGTTCCGGCAACTACTATGTCTCCAGTTCTTAGAATACCACGTTGTACCAATATAGTAGCCACAGCTCCCTTACCTTTATCAACTTTTGCCTCTATAACCACACCAGCAGTGAGTCCGCTAAAGTTAGCCTTAAGATCCTGCATTTCTGCCACCAATAATATAGCATCTTCTAACTTATCTAAATTAGTTTTCTTCAAAGCTGAAACCGGTACAACTATAGTATCGCCACCTAATTCTTCACTAACTAAATCGTGCATTAACAGGTCATTCTTAATTCTATCAAGATTAATATCCGGTTTATCGATCTTATTTATTGCCACAATTATAGGAACATTTGCTGCCTTAGCGTGATTAATTGCTTCAATCGTTTGGGGCTTTATACCATCATCTGCCGCAACTACTATAACTACTATATCAGTTACCTTAGCACCTCTAGTTCTCATCTCTGAAAACGCCTCATGTCCCGGAGTGTCAATGAAAGTAATAGCTCTACCATCAGCCAATGTGATCCGATAAGCACCAATATGTTGAGTGATGCCACCTGCTTCTTGACTTGCCAAATCAGTTGATTTTAAAGCATCAAGTAACGAAGTTTTACCGTGATCGACATGTCCCATAATCGTTACAATAGGAGCTCTATGCTTTAAATCTTCTTCTTTATCAGCCTCACTAATCAATATATTTTCAACATCGGATTCTTGAACTCTTTTTGCTGTATGCCCTAATGTCGTAGCAATGAGTTCCGCTGTATCTGCGTCAATAGTTTGGCTGGTTGTAGCCATGATGCCAAGCTTCATCAATTCTTTTATAACATCCGTTGCTCGTTCAGACATTCTATTGGCTAGATCTCCGACAGAAATGGCTTCAGGAATAATAACTTCTCTATACACTTTGTCTGGTGTTTGTTGTTCAGATTTACGTTTTTCTTTTTCTCTTGCTCTTTTTATTGAGGCAAGGCTTCTAGTTTTACCAGCATTATCACTTCCATCTGCATCAAGCATATTGAAAATATCTGCCTTTTTTAATTTTCTAGGTTCCTCAATTTTAACCTTGGGTACTGTTATTTTATTATCACCAACTTTATCTGTTGAAGAAATATCCTCAAGTGCAACACCAAAATGGCTTTGAGAACCAATCACGGGTGATCTAACAAAGGACTTGGACGGGTTTTTATCTTGTGGAGGTGGAGTTGTTAATGTAGGAGATACCTCAGAATCGTTTTCGATATTTTGTGACTCATTCTGTGCATTTTCTAGGATATCTGAATATTCTGGTAGCACAGGTTGATTGATATTGGACAGTTTACTAAGAGTGCTAATTTTATTATCAAGACTCTTTGATTTTGCATCTTCTGCTGCTTTTTTTAAAATGGTTAGGCGTCTATTAAATTCTTCTCCAGCAGTAGATTCACCGCTCTGAGTAGTAGAACTACTAGACCAAAGTTTATTAAAAGATAAATTACCAGCTTGGGTGTTACTCTTTCTAACCTCTACAATCGTTTTTGCAGAGCTAACAAAACCTCTAGTCACGCTAGTAAGTTGAGATGGCTTGTTAAGCGAGAGTTTTGAGCCACCAAGTGTTAATTTCTTTGGTTTAGGTTCTTGGTCATACGTCATAAATATTAAACCTTTAAATAGCAATTATATATGCTAAAGTTTTGTAAATAATTCTGCTATCTGATTAATAATTAGCAGATAGTTAGGTCTTGTGAACAAAATGTGAGGGTATATTTGTCTGCTCACGTACCAAATATATTACTTACACTTACATCTCGTGCTTGTACTATAATACCAGTTTTTTTTAGGAAATTGCTAATTTTCTTAAATTCAAAATTTATTATAGCTAACCCGATTAGCATTACTCCCACAGCTGTCGAAAATTAGAAGAGGAAGCGGTTTTATAGGTCATCATGGCAGTTTTAAAGTTACGGAAAAATAACCGTGTCATTGCGAGGAAGTATGAGCCGACGAATCAATCCATTTTTGGTTACTTTTATGGATTGCTTCGTCGACCTACAGTCTTCCTTGCAATGACGTATGTGCCTATAACTTGTCTATTAGCGAGACCTACTTGTGTGGTCTCACTAATAGACGTCGTTAATCGAATTAGTTATATCTATAATATAACAGATTTTTTTGATCCACTAATAGCTGTTTTCATTATTTTTGCAGTGTTTCTTATTTTTTTTTAATAACTCACCTTACGCATAAACCCCATGGCAATTTAAAAATTGCAGAAAAAATGGATTGCTTCTTGGCTTAAGCCTTCTCGCAATGACGTTTAGGTTGCATATACGTCTCACGCAATGGTCGTGGCAACCCACATTCTGGCGTCATTGCGAGCGAACGTACGTGAGCGTGGCAATCCATGAAGCTTGTTATATGGATTGCTTCGTCTAGCTTATGACCTCCTCGCAATGACGTTTGAGGGTTAAAACCTCCTCGAAATGACGCCAGGCTATTTTCCCTATGACTTTTAAATGATATGCGTAATATTTCCTCCTAACTCAAATAACTTATTCATTCTCGCTGGTACGAGCCGTACGAATAAGTAATTCTATATCGTTATCTAGCATGCTACAATTAGGCACTAATGATCTAAACTCATTAACTGTCAACTCTCCCAAATCTTCTATAGTCTTTATACCATATTCAGCTAATTTTAATATGAATTCTGGCTGTAAATCCAATATATCAATTAATTCTTGTTCAACACCTAAAGCCTCAAGTTTAATAATAATTTTTTCATTCTTAGCATTTACATAATTTATGGCTCGTTCTATTATTTCAGTTGCTAATTCTTCTTCGAATCCTTCAATATTCATTAAATTCTCAACCTTACTGGAAGCCAACTGTTCTAAAGAAGTAAAACCTTGAGCAGATAACAGTTGGGCTATTACTTCTTCAACATCTAAGGATTCCATAAATAATTCGGTAGCAGAACGAAACTCATCATTTCTCCGTTTGGATTCTTGATCTTCAGTCATTATATTAATGTTCCAGCCAGTAAGCTTAGATGCTAAACGAACATTCTGTCCTCTTCTACCAATTGCAAGACTCAAATTATCTTGAGATACGACAACATCAACTATATTTTTATCTTCATCGATGACAATTTTTACAATTTCTGCAGGAGCAAGTGCATTCATAATAAATTGGGCAATATTCTTACTCCATAATATTATATCTATCTTTTCACCGTTAAGCTCATTGGTAATAGCTCTAATCCTATTACCTTTAATTCCTACACATGAACCTATAGGATCAATACTGGAGTCAGAAGCAAAGACTGCAACTTTTGCTTTTGATCCAGGATCACGGGCTATAGCTCGCAATTCAATTATATTATCATAAATCTCTGGAATCTCTAATTCAAATAATTTTATTAACATTTGATCATCGCTTCTAGATAGAAAAATTTGTGGTCCTTTAGACACCAACCTTACATCTTGTACATAAGCTTTAATACGGTCATTAACTTTAAAATTTTCTCCTCTAATTAGCTGATCCTTTTTAATTATTGCCTCAGCACGACCAAGGTCAACTATAATATTATTAAATTCTATTCTTTTAACAGTGCCGTTTAAAATTTCACCTTTCCTATCTTTAAAATCTTCATACTGTTTTTCTCGTTCTGTTTCACCAACGCGTTGTATTATTATTTGTTTAGCTGTTTGAGCGGCAACACGCCCAAGGTCAATAGGTGGTAAGGGTTCGTAAATCTCATCACCAATTTTAGCGTCGGCTTTCTTTTCGATAGCATCATTTAAAGAAATTTGAGTAAAATGATTCTCTACATCATCTACTACATCAAGGACTCTAAAAAGACTAATATTACCATTTTTTTTGTTAATCTCAGCTTTTATATTATGTTCATTGCCATATTTTTTGCGTCCTGCAGCCTGTACAGCCTGTTCCATTGCTGAAAGCAAGGCTTCTTTAGGAAGGTTCTTCTCTCTAGCCACAGATTCTATGATCTGTAGAATTTCTATGTTACCAATATTAACCATAAAGTCACTGCCTTTTAAGATTTTTTATTAGACCTATTTCGAAACTCTACTTCTGCTGGTATACTCTTCTGCTTTGAAGAATTGGTTCCACAAAACTGCGGGGAATTCGCGTACTCATGTACTAATTGTACACTCCGCTCGCTCACCCCTTGTTTTATGTTCCAATTCTCCAAATCATTTGAGTATAATTTGGACAATGATTCGGTACTCGAATCCTCACGTACATTTGAGTACGCTGCGGTTCTCTGTTCCGTATCTCCTACAAATTCCTCAGCATAAGCGAGTTTCGAAAGAGGTCTATTCATTAAATTTCTGAACATTTCATCTGTCAATACCAAAGAAGCTTTTTTTATCATATCAAATGAAAGTACTACATCTTTACCATTATTATTCAGATAAATTTTATTATCTTCAGCTTTAACTATCTTTCCCTGATATCGAGTTTGACCATCTAGTAATTCTTTTAATTTTATGGTAGCTTCTCTACCGAGAAATCTAGTATAATCTTCAAACTTTATTAAGGGACGTTCAATACCTGCAGAACAAACTTCTAAAAAATATTTATCACTAATTATATCTTCAACATCTAAAAGTGCAGAGATATTTCTACTAATATCACGACAATCTATTATATTAACCTTTTTGCCATCCAATCTATCTATTAACACTTCAAGTACCTTATGGCTTGAACCCTTTAAAGTGACTTTTACTAAATCAAAACCAAGATTTTTCAGGTTATCCTGAATAATATTAACAATTTGTTGTTCTATAGTTTGCATTACAGCATAAATATTTAAAGACTTTAATAAAAAAGGTGGGTTTAACCCACCTTTGCTCTTCACAACAATCAACTTAACTTATATAAATACAATATTTTTATGATATTAGCAACTATTAAAAATTATCATTACAATGGTAATTTTGCCATTATAACTAATATTAGTTGTATAGAATTGTAGCTATTTGTCGGTTCTTGGTTACAATATGATTTATCTTATGCTATAATACTTTAATTGAGATAATTGGTCTGTTATTTTTATTTAGGCGAATGATAATTATGAATAAGTTAAATAACTAAGGTGTTACAATGAAAAAATTAATGATGTTACTATGTTTTTCTTGTTTTTCAAGCATAGCATTCGCTAGTGGTAGTGCTACTCCAGCTGATGCTGCTTCAGATACAGAAATAAAATTAGAAGGGTATTTTGATTTCCAATCTGGTTATAGAAGTCAGAGGAAATTGTCAGGGACGAGCAAAAATGTTACTGATAATAAGAAAAATCTTGGATTTTATACAGACGCTGCTTTCATGGCTACTGTTAAGCAAGAATTGAATGATATGACAGCTGGAGCTAAAATAGTTTTACTACCAACAACTAAACCAAAACTTTCTGCAGCTTACAATGGTTCTCATATTTTCTTAGAAACAGACTATGGTAAAGTAGAGTTAGGGTCTCCTCATGACGCTGCTTCTAACATGAGTGTTGGTACTGGTTCAACTGCTGTACCACTTGCTGGTTGTGGTTGGAGTAAGTTTGCAGTACTAGATGATGACAATATGAAATATAAGGGTCTAAAGCCAGATTTTGATACATCCGGTAACAGTACTTTTCACATGGGTTCGTTCGGCAATGAGATCGATAAAACAGAGGCATCTAGAAAAGTTTCTTATTATACACCTGAAATGCAAGGCTTTCGGTTTGGTATTTCTTATATTCCTGATTCAGCAAATACTGGTGGTAATCGTAGTCTAAAAAATTTAGACGATAAGGGCTTGAGTAAATTAGGGGTTGGTGTAACTAAAGTAAAAGTACCAGGTATAAATGGTGGTAAAGATAATCAGGTGATTATAAACCAGAATGTCAAAGATGCAATTTCTGCAGGGATATCCTATAAGTATGAAATTATAGATGATGTATCAGTAAAAATGGCTGTTACAGGAGAGTATGGTAAACCAGCTAGTAAGATTATAGTATTAGATCCCGATGACAAGGTGTTATCTAGAAATAAGCTATCAAATCTAGCTGGTTATAATTTAGGGGCAGTCTTTACTTATGGTAATATTTCCTGTGCAGCTTCTTATGGTAGTTTAGGTAAAAGTTTAACTTCAAAAACTTACCATAAAGTTGGTCGTAACACGCAACATTACAAGGGAGCAATTGCTTATGGGCAAGGACCTATGAAAACAAGTGTTTCCTATTTTAGATCGCTGAGGTATAAAAATACTATCGATACAGTAAGTCTTGGTACTCAGTATTTAGTGACACCAGGGTTGTTGCCTTATGCTGAAATATCTTATTTCCAAGCTAAAGGTCGACCAGTCTATTTTATTGAAGCCCCTAAAACAAAGACTAGAGGTGCTGTTGCTCTTATTGGTGCAAGGCTTAAGTTCTAACTTTGATTCTAATATCATTATGGATGGGGTGCTGGTGAGTACCTAACAAGGTACTCTGCTTGGTGAGCGTTCACACGGTTTTTGCTATTTTCTTATGATGATGAATAAAGGTCAAGCGTCTATTAGCGAGGAGCCGCTTTGCAACACTCAGTCATTGCGAGGAGGCGTAAGCCGACGAAGTAATCCATTTTTGGTTACTTTTATGGATTGCTTCGTCGACCTACGGTTTTCCTCACTCTGCTTGCACGCCTCTTCTTGTTTTACGTTCCAATAATTTGCATTAATTCATCCCATTCTCTTTTGGTCATGCCACTAGATTCTAGCGTGACATCTTCTTTATTAATTAGTCTTTTTATGACATCTAGTCCTTTTTTAGAAATATTATTACCCTCCAGTCTATATTCCTTAAAAGCGTCATAAGTAAAAGGCACCCAAGCTTTTACTATTTCTAGCATCTTTTCTGCATATACTCTGATTTCATATTGGGCATGAGAATCTCCTCGCAATAGCAGAAAATTTAATAGATTATGCAAATTAATTTTCCAATACCATTCTGTATAATAGTTCAAGGTTAGATTCATTCTTGCAAGTTCTCTAGTAATACCTATGGTATTTTCATCGATAATATTCCCATGTTCATCTTGATTCATCATTTCAGTATAATGCTGATAGCATATTTTAGCATCTTTTTCTAGTAGCACTAATACTTTATCTGCAATTTTTTCTGGAATTTCTTCATCACTTCTTCCTTGTTTATTTATTGTAGATTGAGCAGCAAGATTCTGTTTTTCTGGTAAATAAAATTCATTTCCTAATATAGAATATCTAGCTGAATATTCATTAACACTAGCGGTTCTATGACGTATCCATTGTCTTGCAACAAAAATGGGCAGTTTAATATGAAATTTGATATCACACATTTCAAATGGTGTGGTATGTTTATGACGCATCAGGTAATTAATTAAACCTTTATCTTGGCTTAGTTGTTTTGTCCCTTTGCCATACGATACTCGTGCTGCTTGTACTATGCTACTATCATCACCCATATAGTCAATAACTCTGATAAAACCATGATCTAGTATCTTTATCGGTTTAAATAATAATTCTTCGAGAGCTGGTACAGTTGCTCTTTTAGTATTGTAAGTAGTATCGTCCATTTTTTATCCTCAATTACTCTGTAGACTTCCTGGATAAGCCAATCTAGTTGGTGATTTTGTCGTCGAAACTTGCCTCCGCTCCTCATGTACGTCTATGTACGCTGCGGTACTCGGCTTCGTTTCTCCTAAAAATCCCTCAACTATTTTTGACTTATCCAGGAAGTCTTGTTTTAAAATTTGTTAATTCTAACATCAAATATTCGTCCATAGGGATCTTACTTTGATCAAGCATTCTATTGATATTAGAACCAAGGGCTTTAAATGCCTTACCTTTGGCAATTACTGTTCTAGTGCCAACTGGTACTTTACCATGTAGAGCATATGACACAATTAATGGGTAATTAATATCACCAATTTTTATATCTAGTTTCTCACCTTTTTGTACTGAATCATAAAGTACCTGACCATTCGATAATTTAGTAATCTTTGCGTCAACCCCTACTTTATCTCCACATAACAACGGTATCCTATAAGCTATTTCATCATCAAATATCTTTACTTCATGACTATTAACAAAATTATTAGGTAATATTGAATTTAAGACAATATTAACCCTGTAAGGTTTATTTTCTTCGTCAGAATATGGCTGTTTTGTAGGAAGTATAGCTTGTCTAGTTTGTCCAACCATCATACCTACTACTACAGAATCAATTCCTGGCATGATTGCTCGAGAACCAAGGGTAAAGGTTTTGGTATTTTCGCTGAGTAAGTTATTGTTAATATCCAATAATTGGTAATGTAAGGTGACTACGTGACCACAAGTCGCTGGACCAACAGTTCCATTACCAAAGCTATTAATCTTAAACATTGGCTGAATTAAATCTCTATTAACCTCTATAGTATATTTACCATCAGTAATAGGTTTGTTTGTTGGTTGTAGTAAATTTTCAAAGAATAGTCTACCTTCTTCTGTTTTAAGAGCATTGATCAAAACTTTTGAAACAGTCTTTTCAAGGAAATTGCCAGTTAATGGTATATTGGCTTGTTCAGGAGTACTAGTATTATTAGTATTCTCAGCTTCGTTGGCTACCTGTGTCTTAGGGGTATTATCTTCAGGCAGAGATTGCATTTTCATTTGAACAATAGAGTAAATAATTGCTGCAGCAATTATAAAAGTTAGAGATTTTTGCATATAATATTCCTTTCATTTTCTGGATTGCTTCGTCGCTACTAACGTAGCTCCTCGCAATGACGTTAACGCGTCATTGCGAGACCACGTAGTGGTCGCGGCAATCCAAATCTAATCATTTTCTGGATTACTTCGTCGTGTTTACACACTCCTCGCAATGACGATTTTAGCTTCCAACGTCATTGCGAGACTACGTAGTAGTCGAAGCAATCCAAATTTAATCATTTTTCTGGGTTGCCACGTCGCCACTAAAGTGGCTCCTCGCAATGACAGTTGTGTTCGCATATATTCTATATTTTAATGTTTTATCTCAAGTTGCTCTGCTTTGCTAAATGTTTCTCTTGCTTGGGAGTGCAAGTATTCACCTAACTTGTATAAGGCAACAGCTTTTTCATAGTAAGCATCAGTAAAATCAGGCTTATATTTAATTGCCAAATCATAAGAGTCAATTGCTTCCTGCCATTTGCCTAACTTTTCTAAAGCAAAACTTTTGATGTAGTAAGATTCAGCAAGATCAGGTTCATATTTAATGGCTAAATCATAAGCTATAATTGCCTTCTGGTATTTACCCAACCTGTATAAATTTATACCTTTGTTACGGTAAGCTGCAGCAAAATTAGGTTCATATTTAGTAGCTAAATCATAAGCTATAATTGCCTCCTGGTATTTGCCTAATTTACTCAAAGCAATACCTTTGTTACAGTAAGCATCAGCAAAATCAGGATTATATTTAATTGCCAAATCACAGGAGTCAATTGCTTCCTGCAATTTGCCTAACTTACTCAAAACAATACCTTTGTCATAGTGAGCCAAAGGAAAATCAGGCTTATATTTAATTACCAAATCATATGAGTCAATTGCCTCCTGCAATCTGCCTAACTTATCTAAAATTGTACCCTTGATGTAGTAAGTCATGGCATAGTAAACCATGGAATCAGGATTAGAATCAGGGGTATATTTGATTGCTAAATCATATGAGTCAATTGCTTCCTGGTATTTGCCTAACTCGTTCAAGGCAGCACCTTTGCCGTAGTAAGCATTAGTAAAATCAGGCCTATATTTAATCGCTAAATCAAAGGTTACAATAGCTTCTTGATATTTACCTTCCCTTGTTAAAGTATATGCTTCTTCAAAATATTGTTGGCTACTGGCAACCACTTTGTTGGGTGAGGATAATGGATTAAGCGGATTTTTCTGTTGTTTTATATTAATTATTTTCATAAATTGCCTCTTTTTAACTATAGATTGTTATATTCCCAGATGGTCAAAAGCATTTTTGGTAATAATTCTGCCTCTTGGGGTACGTTGTAATAACCCTATTTGTATTAGATAGGGTTCGATAGTTTCTTCAACAGCATCGCGTTGTTCTGATAGAGCTGCGGCAATTGTTTCTATACCGACCGGACCCCCACCATAATTATCAGCTATAAACTTTAAATATCTATAATCATTACTGTCTAAACCTATTTTGTCAACTTCTAATCGATTCAGAGAGATATTGGCAATATTTTTATCAATTTCTAACTGATCGTCAACAGAAGCAAAATCTCTCACCCGTCTAATTAGCCTAAGAGCAATTCTTGGAGTTCCTCTACTACGCCCCGCTATTTCTTCCAACGCATCATCGGTTACATTAATTTCCAGCAATTTACTAGCTCTATTCAAAACAAGTTTCAATTCAGCTACACTATAAAAATGTAAACGTAAGGGGATACCAAATCTATCTCTTAAAGGGTTACTCAATAGACCGAGTCTAGTAGTTGCTCCAACTAAAGTAAAATTGGGTAGATTGATTTTTACTGACCTTGCGGCTGGTCCTTCCCCAATAACTATGTCCAAAGCAAAATCTTCCATGGCTTGGTACAATACTTCTTCAATATTGGTGCTAAGACGGTGAATTTCATCAATAAATAATACATCATTATCTTGCAAATTAGTAAGTATGGCAGCTAGGTCAGCCGCTTTTGATATAGCTGGTCCTGAGGTAGATTTAAAATTTACTCCCATCTCCTTAGAAATAATTTGAGCAAGAGTGGTTTTACCAAGTCCAGGAGGACCATAAAATAAGGTATGATCTAAATGTTCAGACCTATTTTTAGCTGCCTGGATAAAAATAGATAAATTCTCTTTGATTTGTTGCTGTCCAACAAATTCTTTTAAGTAGCTAGGGCGTAGAGAAAACTCTTGATCGCTTGGGAGTATATCAGCTGATAAAACATTTTTAGAAACTGGGTTTTTAGACATTGGAACTACGTGCCTTTAGTGCAAGTTTAATTAGCTCATTAATAGAGAGATCAGGATTCTTGGCAATAATTTCCTGTATTAAATTATGTGCTTCAGTTCTATTAACCCCAAGTGAGGTTAAAGCTAATGTAGCATCAGATGATATCTTAGCTAAATCACTATCATTCTTATCAATGATAAGGTTGTTATCAAGGTTAGTTAAGGCTTTATCCTTTAACTCTATGATAATTCGTTCAGCTAGTTTTAGCCCAACACCGGAAACGGCTTTAAAAGCTTCTTTATCCCGCCTGGCTATCGCTGATTGGATTTGCTCAGGTGATAAATTTGATAAAATAGCTAGAGCCATTCTTGTACCAATACCGTTTACCGATTGTAATAAATTAAAAACAAATTTCTCTTCAAGAGATAAAAAGCCGTAAAGATTAATATGATCTTCTCTTACATGCGTTTCAATAAATAATTGACAAAACTCATTAACGACTAATTTATTTAGGGTCTTACTAGAACAATACACTAAATATCCAACACCACTAACATCAATAATGACATAATCGTTAAAACATCCATCTATTTTACCTTTTAGTTTACCAATCATAATTTTTTAGTATCAGATTTTGCTTTCGGTTTACGATTTCTCGTGCATATATACGTTATCACTGGTGCTGTAGTTACTATCGAAGCCAAAATATAATGCAATAATGTTGGAGTTTCGGAACAATGACATTGACCATCATCCGAGAAGGTGGATATGAGGATAATTTTTGCGATAATCCAAGTGACTACCCCATATATAAGCAAGTATACTATATATTTGACTTTTTTGCAGATATCTTTCATTATGGTGTCCTCTTCTCGCTAATCTAATAACAATAATACACTAAATATTGCACACACTAATAGCAATAATGACATAATCAGTAAAATATTTCATTTATTTTGCTTTTTAATTACATAGCTAATCCGACTAACATTACTCGTCATTGCGAGCGAACGTATGTGAGCGTGGCAATCCACATTCATTAGAAATAGATTGCTTCGTTGGCTCACGCCTCCTTGCAATGACGCCTAAGATATCTAAAACATTAACGGATTAGCTATATAATTAAAAAAACTATTATGTTTGTATTATAAAAAAATGTGTTATTATATACATAGAAATAGTCGAATGTAGTATTTGAGTATATTATAATATAAAAAAATAGGTGTTTATGGCAATAGTTGAACAAGTTCATATGTATTATTACTTAGTATAAAAGGTAAGATTACTGTTCCTCCAGGAGTAACAGTAGGATGTGAGGATAATAACCCAGATAATACGCCGTTTACAAATAATACGATCGGATCAATTACTACAGAACAGACTCTTCCACCCACTCAGGAATGTTTTAGTAAGTTAAAAATATTTCATGAGGCGAGTGGTACTCCGGTAGCTAATGCTAATATACATTTTTACTTAGACGATGTAGAAATAGCAAAAGATGAATTAATTGCAGTATATGCGATAGGTGATACTATTTTACCTTATGCTGATTTGTTGTGAGTGTGTACAGAAAAAAGTTAAAGTACAAGACGTCGTTGCGAGGAAGACCATAGGTCGACGAAACAATCCATAAAAGTGACCAAAAATGGATTGCTTCGTAGGCTTACGCCTTCTTGCAATGACATCTGGGATATCTAAAACATTAACTGGTTAGATATATACTCTTCTGCTTTGAAGAATTGTTTTTTGAAAATATCAGGGACTTGTATACTCACGTACCTCATGTATGCTGCCGTGTACTCGCCCCTCATTTTCAAATCCACTCCTCCGAATCATTTGAGTATACTCCAGCTGTTGTTTTACTTGTATCTCCCATCACTACAACTCCTCCTTCTGTCATGTTTACAACATTATCCTCTAATATAAATACGTTTTGTCCGGCACTTGTCCCAGGTATAGATGAAGAGTCATAGATATTACCACCAGGATGCTTATTTCCTAGGGCTATTGCTTTTTGTAATTCATTCTTGATAAGGCATCTGATAAGGGATTCATAGCAAGCCTCCTTACCTTTCTTACAAGCATAAGAAGTAATAGACGACATTAGAACAAATACAAATACACCTAATATTGTAATACCTATTGTATTACCTGTCGTATTAGCTGTTATATTAGCTGTTGTATTACCTATTACTTCTCCTTCTTGATCTGCAGTAGCTTGTGGCTTTATAAGAATGGCAATACCCCTCCTCAATGGAGCATTATTAGGTTCTATGTGAGTAGGACTTTCTTCTGCCATAGTATAGTTTTCTGCATATCTTTCAAATAAAGAGTTGAGGTCACCGTCATCTAGATTATCATACTCTTTGAGTTTTGAGCGTTTTGCCCTATCTGACCTAAGGTTCTCAGCTATCTCATTAGGGTATTCAGATAAATTGGCAGCTTGTGCAATTTTTTCTATCAATGCTGAATCATTCTTATATTGATCAGGGATAGACGGTAGGACTGATGGTGTTAGCTTGGAAGTACTATCATTAGCCTTGGCTATACCCGTATTTTCTCCTATAGAAAACGCATAAACTACATTTGAGCCTATAGCATAAAGTAGAGCAAAAGATTTGGTAAGAAGAGTAGAAGGAATGAAATCTTTCATAAATATTATTTCCTGTTTAATACTAGTTGATAAATATTTAGTTTAACAAGATAATTAACATGGACTATCTAAATTGATAGAATAGGTTTTTTATATAGAAGTCAAGATTTAATTTCAAAGTTATCTGATAAAAAAATAACATAGTAACACTTTATGCTAACCCGACTAACATTACTCCGTCATTGCGAGACCATGCAAGTAGATTGTGGCAATCCATATTTAGTAGATTGCATCAATGCTACTAAAGTAGCTCCTCGCTAATAGACGGTTGTGTTTGTAGCTCGTCATTTCAAGCGAACGTATGTGAGCGAAGCAATCCATTCTTCATTAGAAATAGATTGCTTCGTTGGCTCACGCCTCCTCGCAATGACAACTCATTGAGCATCATTACCCTAACTTCAAACCATATTTGGCTAGTAAAGATGCAAGTTCGGATTTTATACTATTCATCCCTTCCAAGCTATCTGATTCATATCTAGCAATAATTTTGGCTTCAGTGTTAGAGGCTCGAAGTAACCACCATCTATTAGAGTCAATTGATGAGTTAGTCCTTATACCATCAATATCATTGAAAGCGATATTTTTGCTAATTAAATCCTCTTTTATTTGCTGAATAATATCAAATTTGAGGTTATCGGGTACCGGAATACTAATTTCAGGGGTGTTATGACATTTAGGTAGCTCATCTATCATATCGTCTAAGGTTTTGTCTAATCTTGATAGTAAATCAATAAACCGTAGAGCAGCATAAATTGCATCATCATATCCATAATATTTGTCAGCAAAAAATATATGACCACTAGTTTCGCCGCCAAGTAATGCCTTAGTTGTTTGCATCTTATCTTTAATGAAGGAATGACCTGTTTTCCACATTATTGGTCTTCCACCATATGATTTAATCTGATTAAATATTGCTCCACTTGATTTGATATCCATGATAATAGTTGCCTGTGGATTTTGGTCAATTACCTCTTTTGCTAATATACAAAGAATCTGGTCGCCTAAAATTATTCGTCCTTTCTTACTGATAATAGCTATACGATCTGCATCTCCATCAAATGCAATACCAACATCACAATTCTGGGTTCTAACTACTTCTATTAGTTGTTCTAGATTTTTGGCAATAGTGGGATCTGGATGGTGATTAGGAAAATTACCATCAATTTCTGAATTTATAACGATATTTTTGTTAGGTAACCTTAACGTTAATAAGTCAATAATACTTCCAGCCGCACCGTTAGCAGGATCCCATGCTACTTTTATTTTAGGATTTATAGTTATTTCTTGCAAAATCCTATCTATGTATTGATCTATGATATTCAACTCTTGCATACTCTTTTGCTTTGAAGAATTGGCTCCGCAAAACTTCGGGGTATTCGCGTGCTCACGTAGCTCATCTACGCTCCGCTCGCTCACCCCTTGTTTATTGTCCCCATTCTTCAAATCATTTGAGTATACATTAGCTGGGGCTATAAACTTATCAGTCATACTAGACCAATCGGTACTTAGAATGCTATTCAGTAAATGCTGTATTTGTTGATCGAAAAAAGACTTGCCTTGTGATAACATCTTAAAACCATTATCATCTTTGGGATTATGTGATCCTGTAATCATTATACTAGCTTGTGGCTTAAATATTTTATCAGCAAAATATAAAACAGGGGAGGGTACAAGTCCTATTGAGATAACCTGTCCGCCAGCTGAGATAATGCCATCAACCAAAGCCTGGTAAAGGGCAGGGGAGCTTAATCTACCATCACGTCCTACAAATATTTTGTTTCCTTGTTTAGATATATTCAGTTTGGTAAAACAAAATCCAATTTTATAAGCAATAGTTGTATTAATATCCAGCAGACTGCTTCCACGAATGTCATACAATCTAAAAATTGTTCTATTTATTTCCATTGTCATTACTATTTTAGTATAATTAAGTGATTTAAAGAGTTGATACTATAAATGAAAATTTTAGCATTTGATACAGTAAATAATAGTGCATCTGTTGCGATTTCTGAAGATGAAATTATTCTAGCCTATATTGAGGATTTAAGACCCTCTATGCAGGCTGAAACAATAGTGCCAATGATTGAAGAAGCTCTGAGAATAGCTAAGCTTTCTTACCATGACTTAAATTATCTCGCCGTTACAAACGGTCCTGGCAGTTTTACCGGTATTAGGGTAGGGTTGTCAGTGGCAAAAGGCATTTTGCTAAGTACAAATATAATAGGTACCACTATATCTAATTTTGAGTATTGCTGGTGGAGAGCCAGTAGGCAAGTAAGTAACTATAATAAAAATGTTATTTTTAAATTCTTTATTTTTCTCAATGCCTATAGAGGGCAATTATATAGCCAAGTTTTTGACCAAGATGGACAGGCGTCTATTCCTCTACTGATAGATTATGACCAAGCTGTGCAGTTATTAAATATAGAAGATAATATTATTAAGGTTTGTGCTAGTAGTGGGGTAGGGATGATATACGACAAGATTAAAGATTTTGAAAATGTAATAATTTTACCTCGTTTTACTAGAGTTAAAGCATGGCATATATGTCAATATATGGTTGATAAAATAGCTAGAAAGTGTAATTTTTCTAACTCTATCGAGCCATTATATATTAGACTAGCTGATGTAAAAATTAAACATAGTTAGCTATAGCTAATCAGATTAGCTTTACTTATAGAGTAAATATTATGGTTTCTACCGGTATAGTAGTATCAAGGAAAACAAAGAAATTTAACTAGGGAGCAAGCAGAAGCAGTTGGGTTGCTGTCAATTGGTACATTTTTAGAGTATTTTGACTTGATACTCTATATACATATGGCAGTATTGTTGAATGAGTTATTTTTTCCAAAAAGTGATCCGTATACAGCTAGTATTCTGTCGGCTTTCTCCTTCTGTGCTACTTTTGTTTTCCGACCAATTGGTGCGGTGCTATTTGGTTGGATAGGTGATAAAGTAGGTCGTAAAGTTACGGTAGTTGTCACAACTTTCATGATGGCATGTTCTTGTTTGGTGATGTTTAGTTTGCCTACTTATGCACAAATTGGTATTACCGCTTCAGTATTAGTTACTATTTGTCGGATAGTGCAAGGCATGTCATCATTAGTAGAATATACAGGGGCTCAATTATATTTAACAGAAATAACTAAGCCTCCATTACAATATCCTATTGTGGGTTGTATCATGATATTTGCTGATCTAGGTGCAGTATTTGCTTTAGGGATTGCAACACTGGTTACTTCATATGCAGTTAACTGGCGAATAGGCTTTTTATTTGGTACAGTGATTGCCCTGGTCGGAGCTGTGGCAAGAACACGCCTTAGAGAAACCCCAGAATTTGCTGATGCAAAAAAAAGACTGCTAAATGCACTTAAAAATTTCGGTTTAGAAAAAAAGCATATTACTAATCATAAAATGTTAAATGAAAAAGTTAATATAAAAACTATATTAGCTTATTTAGCAATTGAATCGACTGCTCCAATTTGGTTTTATTTGCTATATATACATTGCGGATCTGTACTTAAAACTACCTTTAACTATAGTTCCGAACAAATTATTAGCCATAACTTGATTATTGCAATGGGAGATCTTTTTACTACTATTTTATATATTTATTTGAGTTATAAGGTATGTCCACTAAAAATTTTAAAGACAAGATTAGTAGTTTGTTATAGTACTATTATATTTTTGCCATATGTATTAAACAATATTCAGTCTTCTTTTAATTTTTTATTATTACAGTTTTTTATAATAATGTTTCAGGTAGGAATAATTCCAGCTGCTCCAATGTTTTATAAGCATTTCCCTGTATTTAAACGTTTTAGATGTGTCAGTATCTCTTGTGCTGTGGTACGGGCAGTAATGTATGTTATTACTTCTTTTGGATTAGTTTATTTAATAGAGTATTTTGGTAATTGGGGAATAGTGATATTATTTGTACCATTCCTGGTATCATTTGGATTTGGCTTGCGTCATTTTGCAATGTTAGAGAAGTTACGCAATGTTTAGTGTATGTTTAAATTTGCAATTAAAAAACTTCTAGTTCGTTTGTGTTATATTCTACACATGTAGAATTACAACATAATTTGTACAAATACTCTTCCAATTTTATATATCCAAAATAAGTACATGCCACTAAGAAACTCTTTACGGTTTCATCAACTATCTTCTTAATTTTCTCTGGCGATTTAGACTCAATAGTTTGCATATTATGTAATCGGTCAAATAACTTAATCAATAAGACATCGTGTTTCTTTTGCAGATGTAATAAATATAATGTTTCTTGCGAGCTAATCTTCCCATATGACTTGATCCTAGTTAAATCTTTCACTTGGTTGGCAATCTGCGTACCAAATACCATAGAAATCATATTTTCGGTAAGAGTTGTATCTTCAATAGTATCATGCAGTAAACTAGTAATGATCATGTCAGTCCTAAACAATTTGGGCATTTCTTGTGCTGTATATTCAGCCACCATATATGCTACTTCTATTGGATGAGAATAATATGGATCACCGGATTGTCGCATTTGGCTACCATGATATTTTTTTGCGTAATAGATACCTTTTCTAATCTCGTCAATATCTATTGGTGGACTTGCTTGTTGGTTCAGCTGAGATAGTTTTTTGAGTAGCCTATCAGTATATTGACAATTTTCATATTTTGACTGCTGTTCGAGAATTTTCATAAGAACTACCATATTACTTTATATAATATAAATTATAACTCAAAATTAAGAGATCACTAAGTGTTTATTATATTTTTTTTACAAAAAGATGAATATTTTTATTTTTGTGTATAAGTTGCATCACTTATTCTTTATTCTATCCGGAATCTCAAATCTTATCTAGAAGATAGTCAACTATTTTGAAAAAGAGTTTATCCTGAATGAGGGATAATATAACTTCTATAGTAATTAATATTATAATGATCCATTCAAGTCTAGTGGAGTGTTTATAGTTTAAGTCATTTGACAAAATATTGTAAAGTTCATGGATCATATTTAATCGATTGTTAAGAATATTCTGACGAATTTGAATATCTTGGAACTCTGCAGTCATTAAGTATAAAGGCTCATAACTAGGGCGACGCCAGAAGAATTCAGGAGTATCTAGTATATCGCTGTGTAAATTAATAGAATATCGTTCGTTAAATAATATACCAATTTGTTGAGATATTTCTTTTTTGGAAAGTGATACACTGCCAGTACTAGCTAGTTCCTGTTGAATTGGGGTGGTTTTTACAATTAGATTACTTACTGATTTTTCTAGCACACTAAGCTTAACTGATTGGGCTAAAGCATGTGAGATAGATAATTTTATAAAAGTTGATTTATCGGCAAGAATGATTTTGTTTTTTTCTTCATCTATAAATGTTTTACTGGTAGTTTCATCATAATCAAAATAAATAAAGTCAGAAATTAACTCGTCAGTTTGGTTAGTTTTAAGAGCTGCTATTTCTGCAAGGAGCATTTTTTCTTGGCTTTCTTCAGCTCCCCATATAGTGATACAACCGAAAGGGAAAAAGAAAACATCGATAGGATTTGAATTTTCTCTTTGTTCTTTTTGAATATATAGTACATCATCGAAATATTTAGGCTCAAGACCGATCTTATTGAGGTTAATTACTAAATCGTTCATCTTATATTCAGAAGTCGTACAGTAGGAAGCACATCTCATATAATAAATAATTTATAGCAAACAATTGTTGCGTCAATATGGTATAGTAGTTATAAAAGTTACAAAGTCAATAGACTTCTTTCATAACTCTACTTCTGCTGGTAATTTGTGTGTCGATCCGGTACTCGAATCCTCACGTACACTTAAGTACGCTGCGGTTCTGCGTTCCGTGTCTCCTACAAATTCCCTAGTAGAAGCGAGTTATGAAAGAAGTCTAATTAAAATATAGTAGTTGGTAGTTATGTATGAAATATTAACAAATAGAGCAATCATTGAGGTTTCTGGTGATGATGCAATGAATTTTTTGCATAATTTGATAACTAATGATATAAAAAATAACGATTATTGTTATAGCTATGCTCTAAATAATCAAGGAAGATATTTATTTGATTTCTTTGTATTGAAACTATCGGCAACAAGGTTTTTTATTGATATAAATATTAATCAGTCTGATTTATTTAAAAATCACTTAGTGCAGTATAAGTTACGTGCTAAAATTGAAGTGAATGACTTAAGTAACGCCTATCAGGTTATTTACTCAAAACAACAATTACAATTTAACAGCTACCGAGATCCCCGTTATAACCAACTTGGTTTTCGTTCGATTGTTAATAAAGATGATTTTTTAACAACCACAGCAACAGAATACTTATATCAGCAGGATAAATATAATTTTGCAATAGTTGATGGTCATGAGGATTTAATTGCCAATCGATCTATTCCGATCGAGTATGGTGCTGAGGAATTAAATGCTATAAGTTACACTAAAGGTTGTTATATAGGGCAGGAAGTTATTTCCAGAACAAAATACCAAGGAGTTGTAAGAAAAAAAATATTTAAATTATCCGTTAACATAGACTCCATTAATACTGGCAGTTTAGATATATCGAAAAATGATGAGGTTATTGCCAATAATACAAAAATTGGTGTAGTATGTTCAAGTTATAAGAATATGGCAATAGCTTTAATTAGGGAAGATGAATATTATTCATTGAACAATACAGTTATTGCTGTAAAAAACTTATCCGTTTCTTTGTGCGTTCCACCTTGGCGAAGTTATGGCTAATATGATTAGCTATATACTCAAATGATTTGAGTATAATTGTGTCTATACTGGAGTTAAGCCTAATTTCTCATAACCACCACATATTTTTTAAATTATCTCTTTATTAATTCTCTCCAAGCAAATTTTTTCGGTCACTGTTTTTAATTTTTTAACCCTATCAATAAGGTAAAGTAGCTGTTCTTTAGTTATTCTATAATATCTGTTATAGCGAGCTTCAACATAAGCCTGCTCAAGTAATCTAAAACACTGCCTTTGCTCAATGCTAGAATGAGGAAATATCTGCCATAATTCTTCATTGTAATTTCCGGCTATACTACCTAATTTTCTGATGTCGTGTAACTTTGGCTTATAACCGGAAAAAACTAACAGGATAGCATTATAAAAGCTTTCGGTAGTTTGATGAAGTAAAAAGGCTGATAAAGCATAATCTTTTCTTGCCAGTTGGTGTTGACAAGCAAGAAAAAAACCTTTGCCTCTTCCAAACCAATATTCATAATCTTCTTTAGCTATTTCTCTCCTTTCTTTCCAGGGTAAGTTTTTAGCTTCCGCCAACTGAAATTCACCGCTATCATATAAAAGAATTCCTTCTTTTTTAATATCAGAAAAAAAATAATGCCCTTTTTCCAACTGACTATTTACCGTGTTGATTGATTCAATCACCAAAGTTACCCATAGATCAAAAGGACTTCTTAATGATTTTCTCTCCAACCTTTTTTCTATTTTATCTTCTATTGATAACCCGGCAAAACTTGCATATTTACCTTTCTTCATGACTAACATAATATCTAGATCGCTTTGATAGCTGTAGGTAATGTGACCTTTTTTATACTCATCTTGCACCCAATCGCCTCTGGCATACGAGCCAAATAGAATAATCATCGCAACTTTTTTTCTGACACATGTAGAATTTCTTTAACAATATTATCAAGTCTTTCTTGAATGATCAGGGAGCGTTCAGGTAAAACAGTTTTCATATTATAGTATCTTCTAAAGTTATAATAAACTTAAGCTAACAAATTGGAGACCAAAATGCAGATTACTACAATTGACATAGATATTGCAAAAAGAATTTTATAAATTCACGACACTTTACCTCGAATTTATCCTCTTGTCGTCATTTTCCTTGCTTAAACTATAATTATAAAAAATACGAGCTTGTTTATCTTTCACTTTATCAATCAATATTACTAAATGGAACCATGGTAATTGTGCAGCAACTTGCTGCACAAATGTAAGGTCAGGATATTCTTTAGCAAATTGTTGCATATATTTAAGATTTCGAGTGCTAAATCCTTTCATTTCAGGAAAGGCAGATATTAAATCACGACTAAGTTTGTCAATTATTTTAGCACCCCAGGCATGTTGCTCTTGACGAGCCAAAATTTCGCTACCAATATGGTGATATAAAATTATCAGCTCTTTATTAACAGATCGTGCTGCTTGATAACGACTTGTAGCTACACGTGTTTTCAACTGCTCTAAAAACTCTTTATATTCTGTACTGATAATATTTTTATCCATGGTGTTGCTATTAATTTATTGATTCTTAACTTATGACTCTTACTAATTACCCACAAATATTTTGTTAAGGGTACCACCGTCATTGTGAGGAGCTACCTTAGTAGCGACAAAGCAATCCATGAAGCTTGTTATATTGATTGCTTCGTCGGCTTATGCCTCCTCGCAATGACGTTTGGCGATTCAGATTTTTTATTCGTTAATAGTCGACTCTAAGAAAATACAAACCGCATGCTGGAGCCTTCGCCCCTGCTATTTCTCTTTTTTTAGCATCTAGAACTTTTTGGATATCATTTTCCTTCCATATATTACGTCCAACTAATACTAAACTACCAACAATATTTCGAACCATATTATGTAAAAAAGAGCGAGCAGAAAAATATATTTTTATTTTTTCGTTTTCTTGGGTAATAATTAATTCGGATAAGGTTTTTATAGGTGACTTTGCTTGGCAGAACTTACCTCTAAATGAGCTAAAATCATGATGTCCTACGAGGTAGGAAGCCCCGCATCTCATTGCTTCAACATCAAGAGGTTGTTTTATCCACCAAGCACGGTTTAAATCTATTATAACTTGGCTAGGTCTATTGATAATTTTATAGACATAATGACGTTCTAAAGCAGAAAATCTTGCATGAAAATCTTTGTCTACTAGAATACAATCAACTACCGCTATATTATAAGATCTCACAAAATAGTTGATAGCCTGCATGACTTTATAAGGGTCCATATATTTCACTAAATCGAAATGTGCTACTTGTCCCAAAGCATGAACCCCTGCATCAGTCCTACCAGCTCCGTGAACTGCTACTTTTTCACCAGTAAATTTGTATATCCCATCTTCCAATGTTTGTTGAATAGATATAGCACCACTCTGCTTCTGCCAGCCAACAAAAACCGTACCCAAATATTCGATGATAATTTTGTATCGATAAAAATCTAAATTCTTAGTAGTCTGCAAAATTGATGGATTATCATTATCACTCTCATGCTCTTTAATATCATTACCGTGTAGACGAGAATCTAAACCAAAACACAGTATCATAAAAATCTCTTCACTGGAAATTTTGTTGTCTTAGGAGGATGTCATTGCGAGACCATGTAATGGTCGAAGCAATCCATTTCTAACCATTATTCGTGGATTGCTTCTTGGCTTACGCCCCCTCGCAATGACGTTTGGGTTGCACATATGTCATTGCGAGCAAACGTACGTGAGCGTGGCAATCCATGAAACTTGTCATATGGATTGCTTCGTCGACCTGCGGTCTCCTCGCAATGACGGCTGTGAACTTGTATACTCCTCTCAATGACGTTTAAGCGGAGCATACATCTTATTAATTTTGTTTACACAGCCTCATAGCAGGCATTATACATGAATTTTAGGACTTATGCTATCTTGTAGTTAGTGTATAGTGAATTAACCTAAATTAGTAACGAAAATAATGGTAAAAAAACTGTTATTGACTTTAGGGGAGTATAGTTTAAAATTAAAGGTAGAGTAACTGCAAAGTTACTTTGGGGTGTAGAAACCTGTAAATCCGTTAGTGGTGTGCATCAGCCATAAATGATGCTTCCTCGACTATGTTCATGGTCGGGGAGATGCTAGTTATGTCCAGGATATAAATAATTTATTATTTAATATCTAAAAACTAACATAGCTGTCTAGCGGCAGTTTTTCTAACTCCCCGATCACCAAAGTAATCTTTCAAGATTCTTTGGTGGTTAAAACTTGATAACTTTAAGTTTAATCATATAAGGGGATACCATCATGACAGATAAAACAACTTTACCTTCAAAAGCAATAGTCTTACTGAACCCAGCTTATGACGATCCTACTAGTCTTAAGCTTAGAAACAGTATTATCACTGCCAGCCAAAAGAACGGGCTAACGATAGTAGAAATTATCCAATCTAAAGGACCTTATGATTACTCTACTCTTGGTCAATTAACCCGCCAAGTAATGACTTGTAGTAATAAGCCTGTCACTATCCTAATTGACGAAAATCTACGGCATACAACAATTAATACGCTACTTTGGGCTGTACTTGGTACTTTGTCATCTGCTAACCTAATCACCGTTGCTACTTACAACAGATGTTATGAAAAAGTACTCTTGCAAAAGATAAATATAGAGAACGATTATTTTTTATACGTTGCTGCTACTTATTGTAAAAGATACCATGCTTTTAGTAGTAAAAAATCAAATTTAAATATAGATGAATTGTAAATATGGGGGTTGACTATTGAAGAAATTTGTATATGACTGTAGTTAACAGCTCATAAAGATTGTAGATTTAATAACAATGCTGTTAAATTAATTTCACTGGCTTTTTTAGTTTGAGATTTACAAAATATATCCCCTAAACATATTATTTTAGTTTTTAAAAATTAATCAGTAATTGCTGGTTAATTTTTTCTATGGTCTAATACTATTTTGGGGAGCAAGAGTAGTTATTCTCATCCCGAATTGAGGTCCCCTGAAATAAGTTTAAGATTTATACATACAATTCAGGATTATATGTCACAAAAGCTCGGTTTTTGGTCTGTTTTTGGTCTAGTCATTGCGAGTCAACTTGGTACTGGTATTCTAATATTACCAGCTAGTTTAGCATCATTTGGTATTTTTAGTCTAGTTGGATGGGTGATATCTAGTTGTGGAGCCATAGTTTTAGCTTTATTGTTTTCCATTCTTTCTGCAAGATTCCCGCAAACTGGGGGACCTCATATTTACGTAAAACAAGCTTTTGGTAATGATGTAGCATTTTTTACAGGTTGGACCTATTGGGTTATTTCATGGATAAGCTCAGTTGTAGTTGTTGTTGAAGCTGTTGGCTATTTTATACGGTTTGTTGGTATATATAACAATAATATTTTTGTATGCTTATTTTTCCAAATATTATTGTTAGTAATTATTATGTTATTAAACTTTAAAGGTATAGGAACAGTAGGTTACTATGAATTAGTACTAGCTGCATTGAAAGTTATTCCATTGGTAATAATACCTGTTATGGCATTATTACAATTTGACAGTAATAATTTTGTTATGGATAAAAAAATTGCTACCTCCCCTCTTTCTCAAACTATTGGGGAAGTGACATTATTAACATTTTGGGGCTTTTTTGGGGTGGAAGCGGCAACTGTTCAAGCTGGTTCAGTGATTAATCCATCAAAAACTATACCAAGAGCAATGATTATTGGTACATTTTGTGTGGCTATTGTATATATTATTAATACTATTGGAATAATTGGATTAGTTCCTACAAAAGATCTGATACATTCTACTGTTCCCTACGTAGATGCGGCTCAGATAATTTGGGGAAAAAAGAGTGCTTTAATTATTTCTTTGATTGCCTCGATTATTTGTATTGGCACATTAAATGCTTGGATGTTGATTAGCGGACAAATTGCGTTAGGACTAGCTCAAGATGGCTTGATGCCGGCTTTTTTTGCTAAAAAAAATAAAAATGGAGCTCCTGTTTGGAGTTTAGTTATTTGTTGTTTAGGTATATTATTATTATTGATTATGACCATAAGCGAAGATTTACTACAGCAAATTAGGAAAGTCATTGATTTTTCAGTTATTTCAATTCTATTTGTATACCTAGCCTGTAGTATAGCATTTTTGAAATTGCTATTCACTAAATCAGATAAATTTGTACCATATGAATGGCTAATTGCTATTGGATCAATAATTTTCTGTTTATGGATCATTTATAAAACGCCATTAATGAATGTAATAATTAGTATCTCTTTTATATTGAGTGGAATACCTGTTTATTTTCTTTGGTATAAAAGACAATTTATAAAAAATGCTTAGGTTTTATGTATTATTCATAATAATATTATTCCTACAAGGATGTAGCACCTCACATACTAACAAGACATTTTTAAACGCCACTGCACAACAATTACAAAAAGATCATAAACTAAATCACGGCACTTTAATTATACAATATAATTTAGCAGCACTAAGTAAAAATAATTGCATTTATGCAAAAAATTTTGGTCTTATTATTAATAATGAAAAATATAACAAGGCTTTTTTACAAAAATTTAAATCTATTGGAGCTAAGAATATTAATAGCCAAGCAATGATTAAATCAACCAAGATTAAAGATTTGCTGCTAAAGTTAAATTATAAGTATAAATTCTTATCTCAAGCAGAATTACAACTTGTTCAAAAAACTAGTAATAAAAATAGTTCTGATAATATTAAGGAGCTAGGACAATTAGATAAACTAACTGCTAATATTCCTATAATGTTACCACAATATAATGTAAAGGTTACTAGTCATTACGGTATACGTAAACATCCTAGGAAAAAACAAAAAAAATTCCATTGCGGAACAGACCTAAAAGGACACAAAAACTCTTCCATTTATGCCTCTGCTGATGGAATAATTACCACCGTAAGGCGAAAGAGTGCTTATGGAAATTTGATAGAAATAAAACATTCGGATAAATTCATTACCAAATATGCTCACTTAAAAAAAATACACGTAAAAGAAGGAGATATGGTTATCAAAGGTCAGATTATTGGAGTGCAAGGTAATAGTGGTAACAGTACAGGAGAGCATTTGCATTTTGAAATTTGGCTCAATAACAAGCATGTCAACCCATTCGATTTCATATCACATGCTTGCAACTGCTAAAAACTTTGCTATAATTAGTAATTAACTATTGATTATTATTAACCTCTTTGTAATTATTTTTTTCGCTAATACAATTAGTCTTTTGTTCTATTTGCCATAACTTATACCAGTTCTCGAAATAAAATGCGTCAATAGGTTCTTTAAAATTATAATATAGGCACATTACTTTTTCCTGGTCTTTATACTAATTTAAATTAGGAAACTGGTATAATATAACAAATAAATCAATTCAATAATGAATTTCTTGCTAATAATTTATTGATAATAATAAAATTGTGTTATAATAATAAGAGCGAGAGGTTTTAAAAACAGTGATTAACATTAGATAACAAAACTATGCAAACAAAAACAGAAAAAAGGATATTAAGTTGTTTTGATGTAGCTAATTACTTTCTGGTCTTAGTAGATAGAGAAGCTGGAGATACCATAACTCAACTAAAGTTGCAGAAGTTGATTTACTTCGCTCAAGGAATCAGCCTAGCCTTATTAGATAGACCCTTATTTAATGAAGAAATTGAAGCTTGGGAACATGGTCCTGTAGCTAGGGACTTACGTAGAACATTTGGTAATTTCAAAGATAGTGCTATACCAGCCCCTGGTGAAATTGATTTTGACTTATATGACAAAGAAGAAAAAGAATTGATTTATAAAGTGTATGCTGTTTATGGAGAGCACACAGCCTCTTACTTACGTCAGCTAACTCACGAACATTCAATTTGGCGTGATGCTATGCCTATGGATGACAAAATTATTAGTAAACAAAAGATGAGTGAATTTTTTAAAAGATTAATTAACACTGACTTTTTATTCATGTCACAGGAAGACGAGTCAACAATTGAAACTGCAGAAGATCAATGGTGGATGAATTATGATAGTGGAGTTCCAGCGGAAGACGTAACTAATGAAATCTTACAATCAATAGAGGAACTTAAAGTAGGAAAAGGGATTAGGCATGAAAAAATTAACCATTATTTGGTCTAATAACGCTTGGTCTCAGCTGCAATTTTGGGAACAACATAACCCTAAAATAACGAAACGAATTCAGGTATTAATTAACAATATTGAACAGACCCCTCATTACGGTATAGGGAAACCTGAATTATTAAAACATAAGCTTAATGGTTCTTGGTCAAGAAGAATCGACCAAGAACACCGTTTAATCTATTCGTTCAATCAAGACATCAATACCATAGAAATAAAAAGTTGCAAAGGGCATTATAAAAAAGAATGAAGAGTCAAAATATTTTATTTAGTGTACAGTGTAATAATTATTGAAAAGTGTTACGTGATACTTTATACTTTTGCATATGAAATATGGGATATTAAGCAGTAAAAAGCGTCAACTCGATGTTCTAAGACCATTAAGTCCGGAATTGGTTAAAAATTTGGAGGAATGGTTTAAGGTGGAGCTAACCTATACCAGCAATGCGATTGAAGGAAATAGCTTAACCCGAAAGGAAACCGCTGTTGTAATTGAAAAAGGCTTAACAATTGGTGGAAAATCATTAATAGAGCATCTTGAAGCAATTAATCATGCACAAGCTTTTGAGCTAATTCATAAAATCCAGCAAAAGAAAACTTATGAAATTACTGAAAATGATATTCTAGCAATTCATGGTCTTATCCTAAAGGGAATTGATGATCATAATGCTGGGTGTTACAGACGAGTACCAGTACGTATTTCAGGTTCAAGAGTAATAATGCCTAATCCAATAAAAGTGCCAAACTTAATGGTAGATTTTGTGGTATGGCTAAAATCACGTGAAGATATGCATCCTGTACAACTAGCAGGAGAAGCACATTATCGCTTGGTAACTATTCACCCCTTTTCAGATGGTAATGGTCGAACTGCACGATTATTAATGAATTTAATTCTAATAATTGAAGGTTATCCACCAGCAATTATCAGACCACAAGAAAGGTTACCATATATAACATCTCTAGAAACCTTGCAGCTTGGTGGTTCAAAAGAAGCATATGAAAAAATTATCTTTAATGCAGTAAGCCGCTCTCTTGATATTTATCTTAAAGCAGCAAAAGGTATAAACTCCTCAGATATAATACTATCAGAGAAATTATTGAAAATTGGTGAACTGGCAAAAGCTGTTAATGAGACTGTACCCACAATTCGTTTTTGGACTAAGGAAGGTTTATTAGAAATTGCTGATATTACTAAATCACGCTATCAACTTTACTCACCTGACATGATTAAACAATGTACAAAAATTCAACGACTGAAGATACAAAAGCTAACACTGAATGAAATCAAGAATCTAATATAATTTTAGATTAAGCTTCCAACCTATTCATTTCTAACCTCAGTTTTGGATTAGAATTTAAAAATTCTAATCCAAAAACTGGTAAAGCAATAAACAGAAGAGTATACTAACTAAAAGTTTTTTTGCAGGAAAAGTAAGGCTAAAAACCATATAGTAACCAAACATATCCAAAGTCCACCTCTAATATCATATGTACGTCTGATTAGAATTTTTAGAGCAGCTTCAGTCTTTTTAGCTTCTTTCATACAATCTGACCTCATAGCAATTATGTAACCTGATATAGTCATAACCTTGCTATATAATTGTTTTAGATCTTTATCATATTTTCCATTAGATGTTTTCTCATCAAGATCATTTTGCACAAAACCCCCTAACTATGATTGTAAATAAAATATTTTTATTAATTATGGGATAGAATAATTTAGGTTGCATTTTTAATAAAAAAGTTGCTATATAAGCAAAAATATATTTGATTATCGGATAAATATTGTATATATTCATAAAGTATTTCCTTTTACGATTGGGATTTACGGGTAATTAACATATATTTATGTTCAACTTATTATGTGAGTATAAAGTTGAATTTGTATATTAATGATGTTGTAATTTTTAAAGTTTATCTTACTAAAAGAATTTCTTGAGTTCATTTGGTAAGGTAAGCGATTTTACTATGGTGGTTTTTGCTTGTCAAGAAAAAAACCGTTTTTCACGGGTTAATTTTATAAAAAATTATGTTTAATGGACTGGTCTGAAAATATAAAAGATTTCCTCGCGGAAGAACTAAAAAAGAGAGGACTAAAAGTAAGTGAACTAGCTGGACACGCAGGCATTCCTCCAACTACCATGAGAGGAATGTTAGAGAATCGACGCCCTGAAATAAAAAACATAATAAAGCTTGCCAATTATTTTGACTGCTCTATTGATGAAATGCTAGGTAGAAAGGAATTTATCTCTAGTGAAAAACAACAATATGCTCAACTATCTCCTGAAGAGTTAAGTGGTAATTTGAAAAATTTTATCAACAAGGAGTTAGATAAAAACAATTTAACTCAATATGAATTAGGGTCGAAAATTGGTCGTAGTGATGATGCGGTTCGCCCTTTTTTAAAAGAAGGTGATAATAATCAAAAAATGCTAGCTACTGATACAGTGGTAGCTGTTGCTGATTATTTTAAAGTATCTATTGATGGAACGCTCGGTAGAGTTCCACAGCTTGCAAAAGAACAACAGATAGCAAAAGAACAACAAATAGCAAAATTACATGGTAATTTAAAAGGTCTAAGTCCTGAATATCTAAAAGCCGCTCAACTTATTGGTAAATCTATTGAAAAGGATATATCTAAGGTTCCGGTTGATGGAAGAGTTACTTCCAATTATGCTAGTCGTGTTAACAGGAAACCAACTATTGACAGAGGTAGGTAAGCCCTTTTCTATAATAGTAGTTTAATGCAAGAACGTATCAGTAATATTAGAAGCCTGTTTGCCAAGTATAAAATAGATGGCTATATAGTACCGTGTAATGATCAATATCTTAGCGAGTATGTCCATGAAAGTGCTAAGCGACTGCAATATGTAACTAATTTTAGCGGGTCAAATGGTATTGCGGTGATCTGTAAAAGTAAGGCAGCATTTTTTACAGATGGTCGTTATCTACAACAAAGTAAGTATGAGCTAGATCCAGAAATTTTTAAGATTTTTGATATTAAAGATTTACCCTATTTTTCTTGGGATGATTATTTAGGTACTGATGGTATATTAGGGTACGATTCAAAACTCTTTACTAATGTTAAGTTACAAATATTCTCTAAAATAAAATCCCGTTTACATAAAATATCTGATAATTTAGTAGACCAAATTTGGCATGATAGACCAGCGGAAGCCTCATCAAAAATATATATTCATGATGATAAATTTTCTGGTCAATCGTATAGTGATAAAATTACCATATGTCGCGATCTACTAACTAAATATTCTGCCGATACGATGATTGTTACTTCAGCAGATTCAATATGCTGGTTATTAAATCTCAGAGCAAGTGACATTTCATATTCACCATTGATGCTTGCTATAGTTCTAATCACTCAAGATCAACTATATTTATTTACTAATCCAAATAGAGATAATAGACCTCTTGCAAAACTCGCTTATGCTGAGGAGTTTGAAGGAGACGCTTCACCTCGAACCGCAGCGTACTCTAGTGTACGTGAGGATTCGAGTACCGCATTGACGTACAAATTACCAGCAGAAGTAGAGTTTTGCAAGAGGTCTAATCAAGATGTTATGATTGCTCGCCCTGACATAACTATCTTACCAGAAGAAAAATTTGCCGATATATTGGGTCAAACTAATAAAGTCCTCGTTGATGAAAATTTTGCCTCAAGTTACATTATGGATTTGCTCAATAATAAGCTAGTAGAAAAAATTAACGATCCTTGTCAATTATCTAAAGCACTTAAGAATGATATTGAGATTAAACATGCAATTAATTTTCATGTTAATGATGCGGTAGCACTATGTGAATTCTTTGCATATTTGTTTGAACTACCAAATTTGCAAGACCAAACTGAATATGATCTAGGAGAAATATTAACAGAATTTAGATCTAAGCAAGATCAATATGTTATGGATAGTTTTCCAACTATATGTGGTTTTAAGGAAAATAGTGCTATAATTCATTACCGAGCAACAAGCCATCAAGCAAAAAAAATCTTAGGTAAAGGTATATTACTAATTGATTCTGGTGGTCAATACAAAGGTTGTACTACTGACGTAACCAGAACCTTTGCTATAGGAGGCTCTACCGAAGAGCAGAAATTACGCTATACTCAAGTTCTCAAGGGACATATTGCTTTATCGATAATTAAGTTTCCGGTTAATATTACTACAGGAAGCAATTTAGATATTTTAGCTCGGCAATTTCTGTGGAGAGATTGGCAAGATTACCCGCATGGTACAGGGCATGGTGTTGGTAGCTTTCTAAATGTTCATGAGGGACCACAAAATATTAGTTTACGCAGTAACGTTATTCTCCAACCAGGTATGATTGTGTCTAATGAGCCAGGTTATTATAAAATCAACGAATTTGGTATTAGAATAGAAAATTTGATGTATATCAGAAATAGTTTACAGGATGTAAATTATCTAGAGTTTGACACTCTTACATTGGTTCCTTATGCAAAGGAGTTAATAGATTACAAAATGCTAAATGCAGATGAGATAAATTATCTAAAACAATATTATCAGAAAATTAAACAACAAGTTTATCCTTTACTATCAATTAGAGGACAGAAATGGTTAAGCAATCAATTACTCGTTTAAACATGAACCAAATCTTCAAATCATTTAAGCATACCCCCTTGATTATTATTAATTATTCTTTATATAAAGACTTAGTGGAAGAAAATATTATGATATATTCATAGTATAGCTAACCCGATTAGGGCAAGTTTCATGGATTGCCACGCTCACATATGTTCGCTCGCAATGACGGAGTAATACTAATCGAATTAGCTATAGTAAACTTTGAGTTAATCTAAAATTTGTGAGGTTATTGCAATGAACATAGAAAAATTTACTACCCATGCAAAATCTGTGCTGTCTAATGCCCAGAGCATAGCAGCAAAAAATGATCATCAGCAAATATTGCCATTACATATATTGGCAAGCTTATTAAACGATGATAGTGGTGTTATTGATAATCTTATTAATATTTTAGGTACTAGCTTAGATGATTTAAATAGAGCTTTAACTGTAGAATTAAATAAAATCCCAAAAGTACAAATAGAGGGAGGGGGACAACTTTACTTATCATCAGAAGCATTAAAATTACTCGATAAAGCATCAGATATTGCAAAGGATAATGCTGATAGTTTTGTAACTATTGAGCGAATTTTTGAGGCATTATCGTATGATAAAACCTCTGCTGGTAAGATTTTATCGGATAATTCAATAACTAATAAGAAAATAAATGCAGCAATTTTACAGTTAAGAAAAGGTAAGACAGCGGATAGTGCCTCTTCTGAAAATAGTTATGATGCCCTAAAAAAATACGGTAGAGATGTAACCGAGCTGGCAGAGCTTGGTAAACTTGACCCAATAATCGGCAGAGATGAGGAAATTAGAAGAACAGTGCAAGTTTTGTCGAGAAGAATGAAAAATAACCCAGTGCTGATAGGAGAGCCAGGGGTTGGTAAAACAGCCATAATAGAGGGGTTAGCCCAAAGAATATTTAGTCAAGACATTCCAGAAACTCTAGCAAATTGTTGTATCATTGAACTTGATATGGGAGCGTTAATTGCTGGAGCTAAATATCGCGGTGAATTCGAAGAGCGACTAAAAGCGGTATTAAATGAGATTAAAAACTCTAGCGGGGAAATTATTTTATTTATTGATGAACTACATCTTCTAGTAGGTACTGGTAAGACAGACGGGGCTATGGATGCATCAAATTTACTAAAACCAATGCTTGCTAGAGGAGAACTCCATTGTATTGGTGCTACCACTTTAGAGGAATATCGTAAATATATTGAGAAAGATGCAGCTCTTGCCAGAAGGTTTCAAGCAGTTTATGTTAGCGAACCAACAGTAGAAGATACTATTTCAATTCTACGCGGTATTAAGGACAAATACGAATTACATCATGGCGTCAGAATTGCTGATAGTGCTATAGTTGCCGCTAGCACTTTATCTAACAGATATATTACTGATCGTTATTTACCAGATAAAGCCATTGACTTAATCGACGAAGCATGTAGTCGACTAAAAATAGAATTATCTAGTAAACCGGAAGAATTAGATGAACTTGATCGCCGTATCATTCAAATAAAAATTGAACTAGCAGCTCTAAAAAAAGAAAACGATGAATATTCAAAAAAGAAAATTATCCAATTAACCGATGAATTAACCAAACTTGAATCTCTTTCTTATGATATGAGTGCTAGCTGGCAAGCGGAAAAATCCAAAATACATATTGAACAAAAATTAAAAGAAGAACTAGAAAAAGCTAGATCAGAACTTGAACGAGCAGAAAGAAGTAGCGATCTTGCACGAGCTAGTGAGCTGAAATATGGTGTTATTCCTGATTTGACTAAGAAACTACAACAAGCAATAGAGGGGGAAAATAACAAATTATCAAAAGAAGTTGTATCAGAAAACGATATAGCTATAATCATATCCAAAATTACTGGTATACCAATTGATACGATGCTATCAAGCGAACGTGAAAAGCTACTAGCGATGGAAGATAAACTCCGTCAATCGGTAATCGGTCAAGATGAAGCTATAAAAGGAATCAGCGATGCTGTACGTCGTTCTCGTGCTGGAATACAGGATCATAATAGACCCCTTGGATCATTTTTATTCTTAGGTCCAACTGGTGTTGGTAAGACTGAACTTACTAAAGCATTAGCACTTTTTTTATTTGACGATCGTAATGCCATACTCAGAATTGATATGTCCGAATATATGGAAAAACATTCTATCTCACGCCTAATTGGAGCTCCTCCAGGATATGTTGGTTATGAGCAGGGAGGAATCTTAACCGAAGCAGTACGTAGGAGACCTTACCAAGTTATTTTATTTGATGAAGTAGAGAAAGCTCATTCGGATATTTTCAATATCATGTTGCAAATTTTGGATGAAGGACACCTAACTGATAGCCAGGGGATAACTGTTGATTTTAAAAATACCATCATTGTTCTTACTTCCAACCTTGGAGCTGAAATACTTATTAATCAACAGCAAGACGATGGCAAAGACAAAATCAAAGAACAAGTAATGGAATACGTACGAGCAGTATTTAAACCTGAGTTCTTAAATAGGCTAGATGAGATTATTCTATTCCATAAACTAACTCGTGCCAACATACACGATATCGTTAAAATACAACTGGATAATTTGAAAGAAATTCTTTCACAACAAAATATTACATTGCAATTTGATCAATCGGCGATAAATTACCTGGCTGATAAAGGCTATGATTCAATGTTTGGTGCTAGACCATTGAAAAGAGTTATTCAACGAGAATTACAGAATAATTTTGCCAAAATGATTCTTTCTAGTAGTATCGGTAGTGGTGATATTGTAAACATAAAATCAACGAATAACGAATTGGTAATTAATAAAGTAGCTATTATAGACAGCTAGGGATAGGATATTTTGCATTTTACTATAAGACTTATATTTATAACTTTCTTGATAATTTTTACATTTATTATTGGTTCAAATATGGTAAGTGCCGAATATAGATATAGAAGTGCAACATGTCTTATCGAATCATCAGGTGAAGTAATCTTTTCTGGTAAGTGTAAAGTTTGGTTATCAGAAGATAGTGGTGGAAGTTTTTCTATTAGTAATGCTATTGATGGATTACCGTTAATTGGCAAGCAAGATGATGATGTTGCTATTACAGATGTTAGTGTTTATACTGACGAGCAAAGTTGTGAGGTTAGTGGTCTTACCACTGGTGGTATTAATTCCAGATGGGGAGAGGCAAGTAAATCAACTGAACAGGAAGGATGTTGGGTTGGAAGTGACTTTAAAATATGTTATTACCTATACTAACCAAATTTGTATTATCGGATAGGTCCATACATGCTTCGTCGTCGCTCATAGGCGTCGCTGCTTAGCGGCTCCTCGCTAATAGACGGAAGTATAACTAATCGGGTTAGCTATAATTAAAGTGATAACTTAACAGGAATTATGAAAAATGTATAATATTAAATCTAAAATTTGGGTGTTAGCTGACAGCAGGGTAGGTAATGTAAATCAAGCTATAGCTCTAGCAGAAAAAATTGGTCTTGGTTACCAATTAAAGCCTGTTGAATATAATTTTTGGGGTAATTTACCAAATTTTTTACTAGCCTTCAGCCCTATCCATGTAAAAAAGCAACTATTACAATCATGGGAAATGGAAGGATTACCTGACTTAATAATTTCTGCTGGGAGAAGAACTGCTTCTTTAGCAAGTTATTTAAAACATAAATCTGCTGGTAAAGTAAAAATTGTTCAAATTATGCACCCTAACCTAGCATTTGAGCATTTTGACCTAATTATTCTACCACATCATGATAAGGTGAGTGCGGAGGAAATATATTTAAATGGTTCGAGTATATTGAGAATTACTGGGGCACTTAATAACGTTCAAGCAAAAATACAGGCTGGTGGTATCGAATTACGTAAAAACTATCCAAACCTTAAGCAATTTATATCGGTAATTATTGGTGGTAATAGCAAAAATTATCAATTTACTGACAAAAATGCTAGAGAGCTTGCAACAATATTATCAAATATTACTAAAAATCAACCTACTATACAGCAAGATGAAAAATATACCTTATTTATTAGCTTTAGTAGACGCACCCCTAATTCAGCAAAACAAATTATCAAAAATAAGGTACCTTCATCTGCTATTATTTACGATCCAACAGAGGAAGAAGCTAAACCTAACCCTTATTTTGGTATGTTGGCACAAGCAGATTACATAATTTCCACTGCTGATTCGATTTCCATGTGTAGTGAGGCAGTTTCTACTGGTAAACCTCTTTATATATTCTGTCCTAGTAATTTTAAATCACCTAAACATCTATTGTTTACACAAAATTTGCTAGAATTAAGAGTAGCTAAAATACTAGACAAATCTGTAACAATGCTTGAACACTATAATTATATCCCACTTAATGAAGTAGCAAGAATTGCTAATATAATAATTACAAAAAATTGGGTAAATGATGATCAATAAGGGTATATTAGACTTCCTGCATAAGTCAAAAATAGTTGAGGGATTTTTAGGAGAAACGAAGCCGAGTACCGCAGCGTACATAGACGTACGTGAGGAACGGAGGCAAGTTTCGACGACAAAATCACCAACTAGATTGACTTATGCAGAAAGTCTATTAATTGACTCTCATTGTCACCTTAACATGTTAAAAGAAGATTTATCAGCAATAATAAGCAGAGCTGAAAATAATAATGTTAAGTACATGCAGACTATATGCACTACTATTGAGGAATTGCCGGATATTTTAGAAATAGCCGTAAAATACGGCAACATCTTCGCTTCATGCGGTGTTCATCCTAATGAAGTCAATGAGATTGTCTCGTGTGAAACTATTATGGAATATTGTAATCATCCGAAAATTATTGGAATTGGCGAAACTGGTCTCGATTATTATTATCAGACATTCGACAAAAATAAACAAATTGGATCTTTTCAAGAACATATAAAAGCATCCCAAAACACAGGATTACCAATTATAGTCCATACAAGAGAAGCAGAAGAAGATACTATTGATATTTTAAGTAGCGAGATGCAAAACGTCGCGTTTCGCGGTCTTATTCATTGCTTTACCGCCTCAAAGCATTTAGCAAAGAAAATGCTTGACCTTGGTATGTATATATCAATTGCTGGAATTGTAACCTTTAAAAACGCCGCTGCTTTGCAGGATATAGTACGTTATATTCCACTAGATCGATTATTAATTGAAACAGACTCTCCTTATCTTGCCCCTGTTCCGATGCGTGGCAAACAAAATGAACCGGCTTTTGTGAAATATGTAGCAGAGAAAATAGCTGAAATAAAAGAAACAAACCTAGAAACAGTAGCAAATGCTACTTCTAGAAATTTTATGTCTTTATTTACTAAAACACATTTAGCCATAGTAAGATAAAGTCATTGCGAGGAGGCATGAGCTTGAGCGAAGCAATCCATGTATGGACCTACCCGATAATGCAAGAAAAAAATAATATATAACAGGAAAAAAATCGAATGCAGTCATGTATCCGGCTTATAGTTAATAAATCACTTTAAATTTACCCTATAGCCCTGATGGAATTCGC